>CAWDVV010000002.1:0-232506 GCA_963805905.1 uncultured Microthrixaceae bacterium | reverse complement strand
ACGGTGATGGTGCCCGACTTGATCGTGTACCGGTAGCCCTCGGAACTCTGCATGAGGCGTCGCCCACCTGCCGGTAGATCGGTCACCATCCGCGGCGGATGACATTCGAGCGCCTCGAGATCGATCAGGTTCAGGTCGGCGAGGTGGCCCGGGGCGACGAGACCACGGTCCAACCATCCGAGGTGTTCCGCGTTGCGACGCGTCTGCATGTGCACCATCGTCTCCAGGGGTATCGACCGCTCACCGGTACGGTCGCGAGACCAGACCGTCAGTGCCGACGTCGGCATGGAAGCGTCACATATGGCGCCGCAGTGCGCTCCCGCGTCGGAAAGCCCGAAGAGCACGTTGGGTGCGGTGATCATCGAGCGGATGTCATCGAAATTGCCGTTCGCGAAGTTGAACAAGGGGATGTAGACGAGTTGGTTCCCACCCTCGCCCAACAGCGTGTCATAGAGGTAGGCCGCACGGTCGGTCCCCGCGGCCGCGGCTTGTGCAGCCAACGAAGTATCGGTCGACATCTCGTAGTTCACCGGATCATCGAGGCGGAACATGACCTCGAACCCACCGACGATCTGCGCGAGTATCCCGGGTTCGAGGCCTTCGAGCAGTGCCCGGTGTTCCTCCAGGATCCGGCTGCGGCGCTCATTGTCGGAGAGCGCCGCAACCCGTTCGTCCAGGTCGAGTCCTGCCACTTCTCCATAGGAACCACACAACATGAACGGGTTGGCTGTGGCGCTCAACCCGATCAGCACGCCGATCGGGCGACTCGCGACCTGAGCCTTGACGTCGTGGCCCAGGGCGACCATGCGGTCCACCCAGTCCATCTGTGCATGCCACCGCTCGGGCGAGTGATATGCCTGCTGCATCGTGAGGCTGAGCGGTCGTCGGCTCGTCTCGAGGAACGCCTCGAGCAATGACACCTCGTCGTCGAAGTAGTCATCGTCGTTGGTCTGGTAGAGGTCGCTTATCAGCTGCACCACTCCCGTTCCGGCCTCGCGGATTGCGTCCGCTATCGCCAGCAGCTCGATCTGGGGCGCGGTGAGGGTGGGTATGAACTCACCACCGCTCGTGCGGTGGACCTCGGTGCGACTCGTCGCGAATCCAATCGCTCCCGCCGCCAGCGACTCGCGGACCATCGCGGTCATGGCGGCCAACTCGCCTTCGGTGGGTACAGCGGTGTGATCCGCCCCCCGCTCACCCATGACATAGGTCCGCAGCGCCGAATGCGGGAGGTGGGCCCCCACGTCGAGGGTCCACTGCCGGCGGTCGAGCGCGTCGAGGTACTCGGGGAACGTCTCCCAATCCCACGGCAACCCTTCCGCCAGTGCCGTGCCGGGGATGTCCTCAACGCCTTCGAGCAGAGAGATCAGCCAGTCATGACGGTCGATCGCGGCCGGGGCAAAACCAACTCCGCAGTTGCCGACAGCGACCGTTGTCACCCCGTGGAGCACCGAGGGTGCCATCTCGGGATCCCATGTCACCTGGCCGTCGTAGTGGGTATGGATGTCAACGAACCCGGGCGTGAGGATCAGTCCGTCAGCGCGATATCTCGCGCCTGCCGACCGAGACGACCTCGCCCACCTCGGTGATCACCCCACCTTCGCAGGCAACGTCTCCACGGCGCGGTTCTCCACCGGAGCCGTCCACCAGCAGTGCATCCCTTATGACCAGGTCAGCCATCGGACCCCCTTCGGATCATGCTCCCGGTGGGTTCCACCCAACAGGAGATCTTGCCTCCACATAGTGCCAGTCCGGGCGATGACATGGCGCTACGTTGGCGGACGCCATGGCTGACACCGACACGACCACCTTCCGCGGTGCGCCGTTCGCCCCGTTGCTGGCAGTGATCGGGATCCTCGCATTCTCGAACGTGATGGCGAACCTCGTCATTCCGGATTGGGCCTATGTGCCCTGGAACCTCGCCATCATGGGCGTCGTGGTGACCCTGGCCATACGCCTCGACGACCAACGGACCACCACGATGGGCCTCAGCCGGGCACGTCTGGGAGCAGGTTTGAAACTCGGGTTCTCGCTCTCGGCCGTACTCGCCGTGGTGATGGTCGCAGGGTTGCTGGTCCCGGCGACCCGTGGCCTCTTCATGGATAAGCGCTCGGATGTGTCGTTCTGGGACATGGCCTACAAGGTGTTCATCGAGGTTCCGTTCGGGACGGTCCTGTTGGAAGAGGTCTCCTTCAGGGGAGTGCTCCCGGCGATGATCCACAAGCGTCTGCGTCCGGGAAGGCGCCGCCGTCGGCTGCCGACGGACTCGCAGCGGTGCTGTTCGGCCTGTGGCACATCCTGCCGTCCTTCTCGCTGGACGAATCGAATCAGGAAGTCGCCAAGCAGGTCAGCAACCCGCTGGTGCTGCAACTCGCCGGCACGATCGGCAGTGTGCTGGTGACCGCGACCGTTGCAATGGCATTCAGCTGGATGCGCAACCGCTCGGACAGCGTCGCTGCTCCTGCGGTGTTCCACACCACCAGCAACAGCCTGGGAACACTGCTCTCCTGGATCGCACAGCGAGTGCTGTGACGGGACAGCGTGTGCTGTGACGGGACAGCCGCTGCTGTGACGAGCAGCGCATGCTGTCACGGGACAGCCGCACCCGGAACAGGAGAGTTCGCCTCCGCTACTCACACCACATCGGGATTACCCCTGGTCGACGATACCGCCGACCTCCCACGCCGCATCGAAGGAGTCCCTGGCCGCCATGTGCTCGGGGCCTCGTCTGGTGATGGGACCATGGCCTCGTCCAACCGGGTAGCCGATCGGCACGAGCGCCACCGTCGCCCAACGCTCCGGCACACCCAAGAGTGACCTCACCTCCGGTTCGCGCCGACAGGCCAACGTCGTGACCGTGCACCCGAGCCCCTCGGCGACACACGCCAGGAGTGCGTTCTGGACAGCCGGATACACCGATGCTCCTCCGACCATGCTTACGCGATCGAGTTCGATGTCCGTGATGGCCATCGAGTTCGGATCCGCGCAGAACACCAGGATCACGGGTGCCTCGTGGAGATGGTCCGCCAGGTGATCACCTGCTCCGACGGCACGACGAACGGGTTCTGCGATCTCGTCGGGTTGGGTGTCGAGGTAGGTCCGCACGCCCTCCACGTAGCGCTGCCACTCGGGCCGGTAGATGTCGCGCAGCGCGGCCTTCTTTGGCCCGTCGGTGACGACGACCACCTTCCACGGCTGGGCGTTGCCACCCGTCGGGGCCCAGCAAGCGGCCTGTAGAACACGTTCAACGACCTCGTCGGGCACGGGATCCGGACGCAGCCTCCTTACGGCTCGCTGGGTGCTCATTGCTTCATACAGGTCGGTCATGGTTTCCTCAGAGGTTCGCGGGGCAGCCCGAGCAGGTGCTCGCCAATTATGTTGCGCTGGATTTCCGCCGTGCCCCCACCGATGCTCAGGGCTCGGGCGAAGTTGAACGCCCAGTGCCACGGATCTGTGACTTCGGCACCTGCGTCCTGGACTCCGAGCATCCCGGCCGGGCCGGCGAGATCGACGATGAACTGGAGCATCTGCTGGGCATTCGCGTCCGTGATCGCCTTGCGGATTGATGCGTACGGGGATGGGTCATCGCCATCGAGCACAGCCCGCATGATCCTGTCACCGAGCAGTCCGCAGATGAATCCCCTGCTGTACAGCTCGGCGGCCCGCTGTCTGGTGCACGCACCACCGCCTGCTCCGCGACTGCGCATCTCGTCGATGCACTCCTCGAACGACGGCCCCATACCCCACAGAACCCCACCTTCGCTGAGCGAGATCCGTTCGTTCGCGAGGGTTACCTGTGCGAGTCGCCAACCAGCATTCTCTTCTCCGATGCGGTTCTCCGCCGGAACCCGCACGTCGGTCAGGAAGGTCTCGTTGAAGTGGTTCCCACCGCTCATCTCGCGCAGTGCGCGAACCTCGACTCCCTGAGAGGCCATGTCGACCACGAAGTACGAGATGCCGTGGTGTCGGGCGGCTGACGGGTCGGTGCGAGCAAGGAGGATCCCCCACCGGGAGCCGCTCGCCCAGGTGGAGAACACCTTCTGGCCATTCACCACATAGTCGTCACCGTCGCGTTCGGCTGTCGTGCGCAGTGAAGCCAGGTCGCTGCCGGCGTCGGGTTCGGTGAACAACTGGGTCCACTGTTCGGACCCGTCGAGGATGCCGGGTAGCCAACGTTGCTGCTGCACCGGTTGTTCCACCTTCGATGATCGTCGGCCCGGCCCATCCGAGTGCGATGGCGTTGGCCGGCGGCTCGACCGAAGCCTTCTGTAGTTCCTCGGCGACCACGAGCTGCAGCGCGGGTGTGGCATCCAGACCCCATGGGCGGGGCCAGTGAGGTGCGACCAGCCCCGCGCCTGCGAGTTGGACAGCGGTCGGATCCTGGTGTTGTTCGAGCCAGATCCTGATCCACCCGCGGCCGTCATCGACGCCGAAGCCGTCGAGGTCCTCCCGACCCGGACCCGCATCCCCGGGAACCGGATCACGGGAACTCCCGCGGGACGTCACAGCAGTGCCGTGTCGGTGTCGAGGCCGAGACGCAACCGACCGACCATGTCGAAGGTTCTTTCTGCCACCATCGCGTGCTGGGTTGCGACGAACGCGTCCCGGAAGGTGCGCTGCAACGGGCTGGTCCGATACACCGCCGCCCCACCACCACATCGGTACATCGCCTCGGCGACCTCTGAGGAGACCTGGGTGGCGTGGGTGGCCGCCAGGCGCAAGCGTCTCTTCTGTTCAGTCGTCGGCGTCTGCGCCCGGGTAGCGGTCGCCCACGCCGACGATACGACCTCATCCATGAACGACCACGCCGCGGCCAACTTCGCCTCGGATCGGGCAACCTCAGCCTGGGACCGGGAGCGTTCCGCAAGTGTGCGGCCGCCCCCCTGGGGCTTCTTGTGCTGGGCCAGGGCGACGAACTCATCCAGAGCCCGACGACCGATCCCGAGCGCACATGAAGCGACCCCGCAGGCCAGGAGTCCGAAGAACGAGAACCGCGACAGCGGGTTCTCCAACACCGGCGGATCGATACCCACCTGCACCCAGCGGCCTTCGGGCACGAACACGTCATCGACGGTGTAGTCACCCGAACCGGTCCCGGAAAGGCCCACCACATCCCAATTGTCGATGAACCTGACCTCGGCGGCGGGAAAGAACACGAACGGTGCGATGAGTCCGTCGGACCGGGGCTCCGGGGTTCCCTCCGGGTCCACGACGAGGCATCCACCACCAATCCAGTTGCTGTGACGAGTTCCCGATCCCCACTGCCATCTGCCGGTGACCCGGAGGCCACCCGAGACCGCCACCGCGCGGCCCACAGGCATCGCGAACCCACCGGCGATGCCTGCCGGGTCACCGAAGATCTCAGAGGCATACCCGGGTTCGAGGAACGAGGCCAGCAGCGACGTGGTCGAACCGATCATCGAGCACCATCCTGCGGCACCATCGTGATAGGCGAGTTCCTCCATCACCGCCAGGCTCTCCCAGGCATCGACACCCGGACCACCCAATGCGCCGGGGACATACATGCGGAACAGCCCCGGCGGCCTCATCAACTCGATGACATCGACCGGGAGCGCACCTCCCCGCTCGATCTCCTCGGAACGGTCCGCGACCTCGGGGCCGATCTCGCGTGCCGCCGCCAGAATCTGGCCGTCGGTGGTCATGGGACCACAGTACCGAGAGCCGACCCGACGCGCCCGAGCCTGTGGTGGCGCACACCGATGTGACGGTCCCTGCGGCGGCTCGGGAGCCGACAACGGGGCTTCACATCGGCCAGACTCCTCCCATGGCCGGCCCTGAGAGCATCGAAACACCGATCGGCGAGTGGTTCTACCGATGGGATGGCGTACCCCGACCGTTCGTCCACCCGGTGACCACGCCCGCGGGTCATGTCCTTTCGGTCGATGCGCCCGATGACCACTGGTGGCACCACGCTCTGTGGTTCACGATCAAGTTCGTCAACGGTGAGAACTTCTGGGAGGAGTACGAGGACTTCGGTCTGCTCGTCCAGGCAGTCGCTCCGTCGATCGAAGAACTCCCGGGTGGGACCGTCAAGGCAACGAGTTCGATCGAGTGGCACCGCCCCGACAGCGATGAAGCCGTGATCCACGAAACGGTGACGATGACCTTCCGGTACCTCCATCACCGACGAACGGACGCGGCCGATACCACCGGGAGCAACACCATCACGGGTCATGCGATGGACTGGGACGTACAACTCGTCCCTACCTGCGACGTCACGCTCGACCGGACTCCCTTCACCACCTGGGGCGGCTACGGAGGGCTCACCTTTCGCGGTCGTCCCGACTGGCACGACACCGAACTCAGGCTCCCCGAGGGGGATCCGAGGGCCCGGGTCCTCGGCGACAGTGGAGCCTGGTGTGCCCTCGAAGGACCCCTCGGTGGCGAAGGCGCGGATGCCATCGTGGGCCTCGCCATGTTCGACCATCCGGAGAACCCGAACCACCCGATTCCCTGGTACGCGAGCACAAAGGCCGACACCTACGGCGATGAGGGGTGGTCGAACTTCATGAACGCAGCGTTTCTGTGGCACGGACCCCTCGAACTCCGCGAACAGGAGACCCTGCGCGTGCGGCATCGGGTCCTCGCGTATGACGGGAGCCGCAATGTGGATCAGATCAACGAGGACCACGACAGGTGGCTCGAGGAGGCTCCATCGTGAACGGCATCGGCCGAACGACGATGCATGACGCATCTCCGACGCCGACCGACGTGGCCCACGATCTCGAAGCACTGGTGACTGACACGCTGAGCGAGTTGGTGGACCGCTACCTACCCGGCTGGCAGATCCCGGGATTCTTCGCGGGCCACGAGGTGGAACCCGATGTCGCTGCCGACGTCGCGTTCACGCTGGCACACCTCCACGACCTCGGAGTCGAGTCGATTGCAGGCACACCACTCACCGACGCACTGGCGACCGTGCTCGGAGGCATCGACGGAACGCGGACCCATTCGTTCTTCTCCTACCGTGTCGCGGAGACACTGGCCAGATTCGGGCAGTTCGAGGACAATTCCCTCATTGGCGACTGGACCTCAGAACGGCGCGAGAACCTGGCTGTGGCTGTCGACTCCACCGATTGGGTCGCGTTGCTGGACGAGTATCTGCCACGAAATTACGCGGCGGTCCTGGCCCGCTGCGAACTTGCCCGACGGTCCCTGGGCATCAGGACGGACCCGGCGATCCTCGACGATCTGCTCGAGCGCACCGCTTCGATGCTCGGGCGCGATCCGCAACGACGCCTCGACGATTCGACCCACGGCGTCGGCCGAGTCGACATCTACACCGTGGACATCTGGCTGTTCACCGAACCGCTGGCTCCGATGCTGGGTGAACTGTGGGCCGAAGGTGTGACAGGCGCGGTGTCGCTCGTCGAGCGGGTGGGATCCGCCCGCGGGGCCGCGATTCCGTGGGGCCGCTCCACGGGTGCGCTGGCTTCAGCGCTCACGATCGAAATGGCAGCGCTGGTCCTCTCACGGCGATCCGCACATCCTGAATGGACCGCTGACCCGGGGCTGTGGCAAGACCGTCTCGGACGCGCCGCAGCCGACATGGCGGGCTGGTTCGATGCTGGGCTCACCACGGCCCACCGGAACCGCAGCACCTACGAATACCGGGGCCCGTTCCGGCGACTGCAGATGACCGTCGACCTGCTCGGCAAGCTCGCCTGGGCTGCCCACCGACTCCGCGAGACCGGGGCTTCGCGGCCGGTGCAGGGAGTTGGCGAGGCGTACGCCGACGAACCGACCCGGCAGCAAGCACCGACCGAGCCGTCCGAACCGACCGACGAGGTCATCCGCTTGATCTCGAACCCTCCGGCCGCCGTGTGGGCCCACGGGCCGTCAGTCGGGAGCGGGGAACCTTTCGTCGTGCCATTCGTGGGAGCCACCAGGTCCGACTACGTGGCTGCTCCCCGCAGCCCCGGCCTGTACGAGGTACCGGTCGACTCCGAGATCGCCTGCTGGGTCCCGATGATCGCGGCCCGCCACCGCCTCTTCGCTCCCGTCGGGGTGCCCAACTCGATCGTGGACGAACCAGCGACATCCGAGCCAGCGACATCCGAACTGATTGGGTCGGAACCATCGGCGGCCGAACCTGCCGCATCCGAGCAGTTCGCGGTGACGGCCCGATGGAACCGACTGTCGCTGCTCGGTGACCTCGATCCCCCGCTGGATGCCGACCACCTCCCGGGGGATGCCGCACTCACCTACCGTGCCCATGGCCGTTCGATCGACGTTGCTGTCAAGGTGAACCTCGACGGCGGTCCCGGATCAGCGGTTCCCGATGCAGTCGCAGTGAGCATCCCGGAAGCCACCGCCAGACCGCTCCGTGTGGATGTCCTCGGGACCCACAACGCGAGCCCCGCAACCCGGATCGACACCTCGGGTATCAACGAGTGGCGTTCATTCTGGGGAGAACTTCCGGCGGTCCACCAGGTGGGGCTTCATGCGAACGCTTCCGGTACCTATGAACTCAACTACCGGGTGACACCCACACTGCGGGTCGCGTCGACTGCTCACAGCCACCACTACGACGCCAGCCTCTACCGGTCATTGGAAGCAAATGGTCGCGCACGGTCATATCCCAACCCGCTCGGCCCATTGGGACAGCATTCGGTGTCACTCGAGAACATCGACATCTTCCACCTCCACTGGCCCGAATGGTTGGCCTTCGAAGACTTCGACGAGCACCGACGGATCGCGGATCAACTGGACCGGGCCGGCATCCCGGTGGTCTGGACCGCCCACAACCTCACGCCCCACGAGAAGCGCCCCCAGACCTACGATCCGATCTACGAGCTCTGGGCGCAGCGTGCCGATGGTGTGATCCACCATTCCGCCCACGGCGAGTCCCTGATGCGTGCCCGCTACGGATTCGCGTCGGGGACCCGCCACGTCGTGATCCCACACGGCCACTTCGGTGGCCTCTACCCCACGGCCCGGACCCCCCGGGACGAAGCCGCCGCACGGTTGGGCCTGGCCCCTGCCCCGATCCGGATCGGCCTGCTCGGAGCGCCCCGCGCCGAACGCGACGTCGCCGGATTCCTGAGTGCGGTCCGAAACTCGACGAACCAACGGATCCAGATTTGCTGCTGGTCACTGGGTCCCGACGAGGAGTCCCCGGACGACGCCCGGATAGCCGTGGCGGAGAACTACCAGATGGTCGATGCGACCACCTACGGATTGCGACTGGCGGCCTGCGACGTCATCGCTCTGCCATTCGATCCCGATGGTGAGATGCTCGCCACCGGCGTCGCTGCGGACGTCGTCGGATACTCCCGGGCGGCACTCACGAGTTCCTGGGCCTATCTCGACGAAGTACTCGGCACAGCAGGTATCCCGATGGGATCCACCCAGGAGTCGATGGCGGCAGCACTCGACGACCTGAACCCCGAAGCCGTCGCCACGGCTTCACATGCCGCATCGGCACTCCGGGACTCACAATCCTGGGAACACTCGGCCGATCTCACCTTTGCCTTGTTCGAACAGGTCCTCACCGACCACCCCACCCGCTGACCGCCCCGCCCCTTCTGCCGCCCCACCCCTTCTGCCGCCCCACCCGTTCTGTGTGGCGTGCGTGGCGCTTAGCGCCACGCACGCCACACAGAACGAGAAGTGTCAGAAACGATCGAACGGCTCACCTCAACCGCTCAACCGCTCAACCGCTCAACCGCTCAACCGCTCAACCGCTCAACCGCTCAACCGCTCAACCGCTCAACCGAGACATTCGAGCAGTTGACGGGCATCCGCTGCGAACACAGCCGGGTCATCATCGGCGACGAACTCCAGCAGGGCCGCCCGGCGGGCGTCTCCGACCGGCGGTGCCGCTGAAGCGGTGTCGAACCTTGCGGTCCACGCCTCACCCTCCATCGCCAACGGGCGGCGTGTGCCATCGCCGAGCCATGAATAGACATGCAGGTGAGCGAGCCTCGGAGCAAGCATGGCGAGGTCCGCCAGGTCGGACTCGAGCGACTGGAGTGCCCAGTACGGCGGTTGCCATGCACACATCAGGTTCTCCGCGTCAACCGCATCGAGAAGGGCCACTGACGAGGAAGCGGTTGCGGTGGGAGTACCCCCATGGAACTCCAGATAGACCGACATGTCGCGGTCGGCCGCGGCGTCGCAGATCCCCGCGAGGGCATCGACGACCTCCCCGTACCCGGGACCTGATCCGCTCCCGTTCGCGCCTCCAGCGCTGTCGTCGGAGTCGGTACCGTCAGCGGGCCGGCCCGTGTGACGGGCCACTGAATCCGAGTCCAGACCGAATGGTGCCCAGATCCGCACCAGCGAGGTACCCATTGCTTCGGCCGTGTCCAGCACCACGTCGGTCTCCCCTGCTGCACTGCGATCGGCAAAGAGGTAGGAGCCATACGAGGCGACAACGAGGCCGCTCCCGACGGTCAGCTCTGCTGCCCGGGCAGCGGTGGCGAGGCTGCCGTGGGGCACGTGGACATCTCCACCCCACTCGATGCATTCCAGGCCTGCCGCTGCAGTGAGCCGTACCACCTCATCGACCGGCCGCTCGCGGAACGTCACCGAGCACACCCCCGGCAGAAGGCTCATGCGATCCGATACAGATCGGACCGTTGCACCGGGTACAGCGGAGCCTCACCGGCAGCGAAGCGACGGACCTCGTCGACGGCGAGATCCGCGAGACGGTCCGTCTCCGCGCCCACTGCACCTGCGATGTGGGGCGTGAGGATCACATTGGGCAACGTGCGGAGCACCGAATCGCCTGGAAGGGGTTCGGGGACAGTCACGTCCAACATCGCCTGGAGCCGACCTGCGACGAGCTCCGCCTCCAGGGCCTCCGAATCGATGAGGGCTCCCCTGGCGGTGTTGATGATCGGCGTGCCATCCGCCAGCAGACCCAGCTGTCGCTCACCGATCATCCCCTTGGTCGACTCGATGTCGGGTGCATGCAGGCTGAGCACATCGCACCACTCACAGAGGTCGTCGAGTTCCATGTGTGCCACACCCATGGCCGCGGCCTCGGAATCAGACAGGTACGGATCGGCGAACGCCACGTCCAGATCATGGCGTCGGAGCAGGTCGAACGTCAGACGACCGACGTGAGATGCGCCGACCAGACCGACCTTGCGGCCCGAGTTGCCCATCGCATTCGGGTCGATGGGAACGGTCAGCCCAGGATCGCGTTCGGCGGCCGACAACCAGATGAATCCCTTGTTGGCCAGCAGGATCGCGGCAACCGCGAACTCTGCCACCGGAACGGCGTTCGCCGCCGCGGCGCTCGTCACCAGGACGTTGCGATCCCAGAGCGAATCGGTCACCTGCCACTTCACGGTGCCGGCCGCGTAGGCGAACATCTCCAGACGCGGCATCCTGGCCATCGCTGCTGCATCGATGGTCGGACAGCCCCAATGGCCCACCAGTACCTCGACCTGGGCCAGAAGGTCGAGGTACTGCGGATCCGAGAAGTCGGTTACCGGTTCGATGCTGAGCAACTCGCCGATCCCTGACAGCTCGTCGAGGTGCTCGGGTTTCACGGCGTAACCCAGGAGCCCGTCCATCATGGCCAGGACAATTTTCGGACGTCGGGGATCTGGATCAGGCATCGGACTCAGTCTGCTCTCTTGTCGCCACCCATTTCACCCTTGGCAGTCGAATACCTTCGAGGCCTTGATTCCATGCGACTGGAGAGCTGCTCGTGCGGGGCGCGGTGCCTCCGTGGCAGGTCCCCCGGTTTCCCGTACCTCGGTCGCCGGGACCTCAGTGGCCGGCTGTGAGGTGACCGGACAGGCGATCGTGGATCGCCGTGCTCTGTATGTTGAGGCCTCGTATCTCGGCGTGGGTCCCGTGCCGATGGAACCTATCGACGATGGTGTCCAGCACCGCTACTGCCGAGCTGTCCCAGATGTGGGCGTCGCTGAGATCGATGAGCACGTTGGGTGTCTCCTCGAAGTAGTCGAACGCATGGACCAACTCGTTGGTCGAAGCGAAGAACAACTCACCGGTCACGTGATAGATCCGCACGTTGTGGTCGGGATCCACGACGTCGGTCACCTCCACGAGGTGCGCCACGCGCCTTGCGAAGAAGACTGCTGAGAGCAAAACGCCTGCGAGAACGCCTATCGCCAGGTTGTGGGTGAACACGACGATTGCCACGGTCACCACCATCACGGCGGTCTCGCTACGCGGGTTGCGCCGCAGTGCACTCGGACGAATGCTGTTCCAGTCGAAGGTTGACACAGCCACCACGATCATCACGGCGACAAGGGCGGCCATGGGGATGGCTCCCACGACCGGCCCGGCGACGAGGATCATCACCAGCAGGAAGAGTCCCGCGCTCAGCGTGGACAGGCGGGTGCGTCCACCGCTGCGCAGGTTGATCATCGACTGGCCGATCATTGCGCAACCGGCCATACCCCCGAGGAACCCGGTGGCCACGTTCGCGATGCCCTGGCCGCGGGACTCCCTGACCGTGTCGGAATTCTCATCGGTCATGTCATCCATCAACTGCGCTGTCAGCAGGGACTCCAGGAGTCCCACGACTGCGAGGGTGAGTGACACCGGCGCAATGATCCCGAGAGTGCCGAAGTTGAAGGGCACATCGGGCAGGCTCAATCCGGGAAGGGCGGAGGGCAGTTCACCCATGTCACCCACCGTCGGGACGATGAGTCCGAACACTGCGGCAGCGCCGCCGATCAATACGATCGCCACGAGCGGCGAGGGAACCAGGGTCGTGAGCTTAGGGAGCACGTATATGACTGCGATACCGACGGCGACCATCAGATATACGGTCATCCCCTCTCCCACGAAGTGGTCGAGTTGTGCCGTGAAGATCAGGATCGCGAGTGCGTTGACGAATCCGGTCATCACCGATCTCGGAATGAAGCGCATCAGCTTGCCGACCCCGAGCGCTGAGAAAGCAAGCTGGAACAGACCGGCGAGAATCGTCGCTGCGAAGAGGTACTCGACTCCGTGTTCGGCCACCAAGGGCACCATGACGAGCGCCATGGCCCCCGTGGCAGCAGAGATCATGCCCTTACGGCCACCCGCGAAAGCGATGATGATCGCAATCGAGAAGGAGGCATACAGACCCACCGCCGGGTCCACCCCCGCGATGATCGAGAACGAGATGGCCTCAGGGATGAGAGCGAGCGCGACCACGAGACCGGCCAGCAGATCAGCGCGGGGGTTCGAGAACCATTCCTTGTAGGTGCGCGACGCGCCGGCACGTGCGACGGCGGAGGGTTGAGACATGGGGAACTTCCGGATCGGGGGAACCGTCTGGACCCATCTGGCCAGCGGTTGTCGCTCCGGGTGCTTCTGCACGACAGGCGCAACAGCAACCGGCCCGTACGACTCGACGGAGAGAAGCCGACTCTACAGGTACTACCTGATCAGGAGAAGAGGGACCGGATGTGCCATCGGTCTCAACACGACTCGGACACCGGTGCGGTCGCGACCGGAATAGTCCGAGATGGTCAACCGTTACCATGGGTGAGGGCCCGAAAGGGGTTGTCCATGAATCGGCGCACGGTCCTGCAAACGCTCTCGTGGATCTGGGCAGTGGTTGGTGCAGTCGTCGCGCTGTCCGCGCTCGGTGATGTGAATGCCGATGACCGAGTTCTCGTTGGTGTCGCATCCGTGGTCGGCCCGGTGCTCGCCGTCGTTGCAGCCCTCGCGCTCTCACGTCGTATCGACCGCACAGCTGGAGTGCTACTCATGGTGTCCGCGGTGGTGACGCCGACATACTTCGCATACGTGCTCAACCTTCCGGCACTCATCGCCGGCTTCGTTCTCGCTGTCGCAGGTCAACGCGTATTGCTGCAAACGTCCGGGACCGCACCCGAGATATCACTTCCGGGGTAGCCCAGAGCACAACCCACTCGCGTTGGCCACGGTCGCGACTGTCGAATCGCGGCTCTGATACCGGTCAAGACCGGTCCGAGACCATGGGTCAGTCGCAGCTCCCGGTGACAACCGGTGCTGCCACGGCTGAAACTTCACACGGGTCGGGCGCTCCGATTCGTCTACAGAAGGTCCGTGAAGAAGTCATTGCCCTTGTCGTCGGTGATGATGAAGGCCGGGAAGTTCTCCACCTCGATGCGCCAGATGGCCTCCATGCCCAGTTCGGGGTATTCGAGCACCTCGACCTTGCGGATCGAGTCCTGGGCGAGGATCGCTGCGGGACCGCCGATCGAACCCAGGTAGAACCCGCCGTGATTGGCGCACGCCTTGCGTACCTGGGCCGAACGGTTGCCCTTGGCCAGGGTGACGAAACTGCCTCCGTTCGCCATGAACTCCTCCACGTAGCCGTCCATGCGCCCGGCGGTGGTCGGTCCGAAACTTCCCGACGGCATCCCCTCGGGCGTCTTGGCCGGCCCCGCGTAGTAGATCGGATGGTCCTTGACGTACTGAGGCAACCCTTCGCCGTTCGTGATGCGTTCGCGCAGCTTTGCGTGGGCGATGTCGCGCGCCACCACCATCGGTCCGCTCAGCGCCAGCCGGGTCCGGATCGGGTAACGACTCAGTTCCGCGCGGATCTCGTCCATCGGACGGTTGAGGTCGATCTGCACGACGTCATCAGAGAGCTGGGAGTCATCGAGGTCGGGCAGGTACTTGGCAGGGTCGGTCTCCAGTTGTTCGAGGAACACTCCTTCTGCGGTGATCTTGGCGAGCGCCTGGCGGTCAGCAGAACAGCTCACCCCGATCCCCACCGGACAGGACGCGCCGTGGCGCGGGAGTCGGATCACCCGCACGTCGTGCACGAAGTACTTGCCGCCGAACTGGGCTCCGATACCCGACTCGGCGGCCAGTTTCGATACCTGGGCCTCGAGCTCTGTGTCACGGATCGCATGGCCCAACGGGCTTCCCTGTTGAGGTAGGCCATCGAGGTAGCGGGTACTTGCGAGCTTCACCGTCTTCAGGTTCATCTCCGCGCTCGTTCCACCGATCACGATTGCCAGGTGGTAGGGCGGACAGGCAGCCGTGCCGAGGGTCTTGATCTTCTCGTTGATGAACGAGAGCAACGATTCGGGGTTCAACAACGCCTTCGTCTCCTGGAAGAGGAACGTCTTGTTGGCGCTACCACCGCCCTTGGTGATGAACAAGAAGTTGTATTCATCGCCATCGACAGCCATCAGGTCGATCTGGGCAGGCAGGTTGGTACCGGTGTTCACCTCCTCATAGGTGGTGAGCGGTGCGACCTGTGAGTAGCGCAGGTTGGTGTCCGTGTAGGTACGGTGGATCCCCCTCGCGAGGGCCTGTTCATCTCCGCCGACGCTTCCACCTTCACCCGGTGCTCCGAGGGTCCAGACCTGTTGGCCCTTCTTGCCCATCACGATGGCCGTACCGGTGTCCTGGCACGACGGCAGGACCATTCCGGCCGACACGTTCGCGTTGGCCAACAGGGTGCGGGCCACGAAGCGATCGTTGTCGGTGGCCTCGGGATCATCGAGGATCTTCGCGAGCTGAGCCAGGTGCCCGGGGCGGAACAGGTGCGAGATGTCGTGCACCGCGGCCGCGGACAGCAGAGTCAGCGCCTCGCGGTCGACTTCGAGTACCCGTGCTCCGCGGTAGGTGCCCACATTGACGAAATCATCGGTCAACAGTCGGTACGGGGTGTCCCTCGCGGTCTGCGGGAACATTTCAGAGAACTGGAATTCAGCCATGACCCGAGCCTACGCGGGGCCGCCTCCGAGGCTGAATCTGTGCGGTACCTACGATTCCGATGACTGTTGACGGCGTTTGCCGGGTCCGGTTGTCAGCACGGAATGCTGCGGCCCGGTCCACTCGAAGGCCCGGTCGAGCAGCTTGCCCCGCGGCTTCGTTCCCGGTTTCCCGGGAGCCTCGCCCACCTCCGGCTCGTCGGCGGGAGGAACCTCGGACTCGGGACCCTCGACCCGAGGTGCCTCGGGCCCAGGAGCCTCGGTTTCAGGTGCGTCGGTTTCAGGTGCATGGGACTCGGGAACCTCGCTCCTAGGTGCCTCGGACCCAGGTGCTCCAACAGCTGCAACCCCGGTCGGGGACTGTGCGGATCCATCATCCGGGATCTCGAGTGTCTGCTGGGTGAACGTGCCGGGTTCTTCGGACCTTGCCGCCCGTCGAGCTTGGGCGAATGGCGACACCTCACCCTCAATCACAGGTGGCGACAGGGAATAGCGGGACGCGCCCACTTCGATGAATCGCCGGTCGGTCATCGTCCAGCCGAGCGGAGCCGTGAGGGTGGCCGCGTGGACATCACAGACCTGCTGCGCAGGCTGACCATCGTCGACTGGTGGATCCAACCACACGGCTCCCGCAGCTGTGTCGTAGGTGAGCCTCGCCGCGGCGAGGCGATCACACCCCGGGCGCATGCATTGGCGAGCCATGGTCTCAGGCTACCCGTGGAATTCCTGACCCTGACGCACCAAGGTGGACGCGGAGGCCCGACCAGCCCGAGAATGTGACCGATGGCTTCTCAACTCAGCGGCCTTGCGAGCCGATTCAGTACCCATGGCATCTGATTCCACCTCCGCGCACGCGCCACGACACACGCCTGGTCGCGTCGTCTCCCTGGTCGCCGCGCTGACCTTGGTGCTCACCTCGTTCGCGGTTGCCACTCCGGCGGGAGCAGAAGGATCGTTCGCCTTCACCGGCGGCGGCTGGGGCCATGGAGTGGGCATGAGCCAGTACGGGGCCTGCGGCATGGCCAAGGCAGGCAAGAACTACACGCAAATCCTCACCCACTACTACACAGGCACCAAGATCTCGGGCGTCACCGAACCCACCAATCTCCGGGTCCTGTTGGCCGACTCCAACACCTACACGATCGATGTGCCCGCTGGCTCCGCCATCTCGGGAGTGGGCACCGTGAACGCCGCAACAACCATCACCGTGACGCGCTCGGGCAACAACGTGAAGCTCACCGGTGGGATCACCCAGACCATAGCTCTGCCCCTCACGATCGCCCAGAACGGGAACATGAAGATCTCCCCACCCGGGGATCGCTTCAACCGCGGCCACCTGGTCATCCGTGCGAGCGACAAGTCCACGACGCTCCATGCAGTGATCGAAGGGCTCAGCACACGTGACTACCTGTTGGGCCTGGGTGAGGTGTCCGCCTCATGGCCCACCGAGGCACTCAAGAGCCAGGCCACCGCCGCCCGCACGATCGCAGTGGTCAAGAAAGCCCATCCGGGTGGAGCCGACCACGACCTCAAGGGCTACAACGACGGTGCATACACCGGATACGAAGTGCAGGCGAGCGCCGGCAACTACTGGTCTGCATGGGTGTCGGCCATCGACGCAACCTCAGGAGAAGATCATCACCTACGGCGGGAGTCCCATCGCGAGCGCGGTCTACTCGTCGTCCACCGGCGGCCAGACCGCCAACAACGAGATCGTGTGGGGCAATGGCAAGCCTTCCTCCGCTGTGCCCTACCTCCGCAGCGTGTCAGATCCCTACGATTCGTCGTGCAACAATTCGCGCCACAGTTGGACCAGGACCTTCACCGCCAGCCAGTTGGGTTCGAAACTCTCGACGCCGGCCATCCGCTCGATCAGTGTCGGCGGAACCATCGGCGCATCCGGTCGCACGGACTCTGCAACCATCACGTTCACCGATGTGAACGGAGCGCAACACAGTTTCAACGGTGCCCGGTTGCGCTGGCTCCTGGGGTTGTACTCGACGAAGTTCACCATTGGCGGTGCAGTGATCAACAGCACGAACGCCAACGCCAAACCATCTGGATCGATCATCGACGTACGCGCCTATCAGGGACGCAACATCCTCGTGGCAGGTCGCGCCGCCGATCCGGACGGAACCCCGAAGATGTTCGTTGCCGACAAGGTGAACGGACGAACCAAGTGGTATGTGTTCAACTCCGCCAACGGCTACTTCATGTCGGCTTTCCCGGCGTCTGCAGGCACGCACACAACGTGCGTCGCGGTGCTCGACACCCCGAGCGGCAACGCGACCAACCTCGGGTGTCGCAATACCGTGATCAAGTGAGCGTCGTTCTTCACCTGGGGAACTGAAGCTCACCCTTCGCTGACGGTGTCACAGTCGGGCGGAGCCGTAACCGGGTTGCACCGTGCAACAACCCCACCGGGTAGTTGCACCACGAAACCGGTGACGGGGTCGGGTGCGTAGTAGTCGGTTGACAGGTACTGAGCGCCGCTCGCCAGTGCGCTGTCACGCAGCGACGTGTCGTTGTTCTTCGCGTGGATACCTGGCTCGTCGGTACGCGTACGAATCAGGTAACCGCCCTCCGCGTCGGATCGGAGTTCCGCGCCGTTCTCGATCGAGTCGTCCACGCGGATGAACGCCGCATCGGGGCGACCGGGTTCACTCGAAGTGAACAGGAGCTTGCCGGAGAGGTTCGGGGAATCCGAGGTGTAGATCTCACGTTGTTCGCCCGTGTCGACCAGCGCGAACAACACCTTGCCCCGGCTCTCGGCGATGGTGGGCCAACCTGTCGTTGTGATTGCTTCGGGCAGTGTGTCTGCGTCGCCGCGAACGTCATCGGGTGTGATGATGTCGGACTTGTCGAACACTGACAGGATCTCGGTTTCGAGGTCTTCGTAGAGCGTCGGGGTCATATCCGGTGGGCGAGCGAACTCGACGCCGAGCGTGTCCACATCGATACCCAGGTCGCCGTCACCGGAACGCAGGTCGTCACCCTTGGTCTCGACCATGATCATCACAGGTAAATGGGTCGGATTGGCTGCCGACCAGGACTGGACCTGAGTTAGACACTCGACGAAGGTGAGACAGGTGGTGTTGTAGTCGACGTCCTCGATGTGCGCGACCTTGAAGCCCGGTTCGGACAGTCCCGGGACTTCGGTCTTGTCCCCCGTGAGGAGTTCCAACGCCGCAGGAGTCGAGTAGAGACCCCCTTCGGGATCCGGGTAGACGTCGAGTTCGAGCTGTCGGATTCGGTACTTCTCGAGCTGCTCCGGTAGCGGCTTGTGGCTGTAGTCGATCGTCTCCCAGAGCGAAGGTGCGAGCGACTCCAGGCCTTTGGCCACCTCCGGTACCGCCGCGAGGTGATAGCTGTTGTGCGACCCCAACATTTGTATATCGTTCATGCGGAGATCATCACCGGGGAGCTTTTCGGGGTTGCCATCTGCGGGTTCCGAGTTGGTGGCCGCACCCTGGGAGTCCCCATCGGATCCGTCACTGCTGCAGGCTCCTGAAACCAGCGCCACTGTGCAGAGAACTCCCAGGATGGCGGCCGTGGCTTTGCGTCGTGTGGACATCTTCACATCGTGTCAGCAAACCACACGTCAACGTCGCATGCGTGGGTCTCAGGCCGACTGGGAGTTGAGGCGATCGAGACGTTCTGTGGCCTCCAGGTACTCCTGGACCATCTCGATCACGACATCGCCCGCCCGGCGCACTTTGTTCATCGATCCGACGATCTGACCCACCGGGTTGAAGTTCACGTCGACGGCGGCCTCGGGATACTTGTGACCCCGGGCGACGGCTTCGCCGGTCACCATGAACTGCAGGGGCATCCCGAGTGGGTCGGGGGTGTCCTCACGTGCCCAGGCCTCGGTCCAGTCGTTGCGCAACATCCGACACGGTTTGCCGGTCCACGCCCGACTGCGGACGGTGTCGCGCGACGTGGCGTCCAGATAGCTCTGCATCTGCTTCGGAGGAATATCGGCCTCTTCGACGGTCAACCAGAGTGATCCCGTCCAGACACCCTGCGCTCCGAGGGCCATCGCCGCGGCCATCTGACGACCCGAACCGATCCCACCTGCCGCCAGCACCGGGACCGGGGCGACCGCGTCGATCACCTCGGGCCACAGAACCATCGAACCGACATCGCCGGTATGGCCTCCGCCTTCGCCACCCTGGGCGATCACGATGTCGACCCCGGCATCGCGGTGACGCGTTGCCTGGGCGGCCGAGCCACAGAGTGCCGCGACCAGCCGGCCCGCGTCATGGATCTCGTCGATGATCTCCGGAGGTGGTGTACCGAGCACGTTGGCGATGAGCTTCACGTTGTCGTGGCGAAGTGCCTCATCGACCAGCGGGCGCGCCGTGGCCTCGGTCCAACCGATGAGCGCGGGAGCGACCTCATCATCGGGCATGTCGGGAACGCCGTGGTCCTTGAGCAGGGCGCGGGCGAACTCGCGGTGTTCCTCGGGGATCATCTCGGCGAGCTCCTTCTCCAGCTTCGCCGGGTCGAGTTCTCCCATGCCCTCGTACTTGCCGGGGATCACCACATCCACCCCGTAGGGACGGTCCGTGTGTTCGTCGATCCATTCGAGTTCCGTGGCGAGCTGTTCAGGTGTGAATCCCACCGCCCCCAGGACTCCGAGTCCACCGGCGTTGGAAACCGCGGCGACCACGTCGCGGCAGTGCGTGAAGGCGAAGATAGGGAACTCGATCCCCAGTTGGTCACAGATCTCGGTATGCATGGCCAAACCGTATCCCGAATCCGGACGGCGTATCGGCCCCGGTCAACCGCCGACGGTTGCTCCGCTATAGGTCAACCACCGACGGTTGCTCCGCCATAGGTCAACCACCGACGGTTGCTCCGCCATAGGTCCGTAACCGCCGACGGTTGACTTGTACTCCTTGGCTGCGGCAGTGATCTTCGCGTCAGCGGTCGCGATGGCTCCATCGACCGGGGTGCCACTCAACAGCACCGACTCCTGCGCCTCGCGGATCGCCTCGCGGGTCGCCTTGTAGTCACCGATCAGCGGTCCGGGGAAGTCCGGGTCCACGTTTGTGAGAACCTCCAACGCGAGGGTGTTCCAACGTCCGCCCAGGCTCTTCTCCCACGTCTCCTTCAGCCCGGGATCATCGATCGCCGACTTGGTGACCGGGAGCCCGCTCCCTTCGGATGCCCACCTGACCTGTTGGGGGGTGGCGTTGAACCACTTCATGAAGTCCCACGCCGCGGCCTGCTGTTGAGGGGTGCCACCATTGGTGAGATACCAGGCGCCACCACCGATCTGGCCCTGGCCCGCCTCTTCGAGCCCGGGGAATGCACCCACGCCCAGATCCAGGTCGAGACCAGCAAAGTCGGCTGGGAGGTCGACGCCCAGTTCCTCCACGAGTGCTTTGTCCACTTTTCCCTCGAGCAGTCCGGCGATCGTGTTCACCGCCGCGGAGCTCTCGACCACGATCGCCGCGCCGCCGGTGGCCATGGCGAAGAGATGGTTGGTCTGGCCCTCGGTACCTGGATAGGGCGTCGCCAGGCCGTCGTCGACCATCCCTCGCCAGTAGTCGAACAGCTGGTGGGTGACCTTGTTGTCGAACTCCGATGCCGTGGCGAGACCCGAGCGCCCGTTGTCCTGGTTGACGATCGGCTGGTGCACCCCGGTCAGCCACCATTCGGCCTGCCAGGGCGCTGCCAACACCGACACCGGAGTTGGCATGACGCCGGCGTCCTTGATCTTCTGTGCCATCTTGCGTATCTCGCCGAGGGTCGCCGGCGGCTTGTCGGGATCAAGGCCCGCCGCGGCGAAGGTGTCGCGGTTGTAGTACACGAGGGCCGTGTAGACGTCGAAGCCGATCGGCAGCAGCTGGCCCTCGACCGTGTAGGACGCCGTCGCGATCGGCAGGAAGTCGTTCTTCATCGCTTCACCATCGGGATCGGCCTTGAAGCATGCTTCACCCGGGATGATCGTGCCCGAATCAGCCATCACCTGGGTCGTCGTGTCCTCGAGCAGCACCAGCGACGGCAGCGAGTTGTCCTCGGCGGCGAGCTTGTACTTGCGCAGAACCTCTTCGAAGGCGATCCCCTGGGGCTCGAAGTCGACCACCACGCGGTCCTGACTGGAGTTGTATTCCTTCACCATTGCTTCGAAGGTGCGTCTGGGCAGAGCGTTGAAGTTGCTCCACACGGTGATGTCGACCGGGCCGTCCGCATTGTCGAGCGCATCCACCGGGCATTCGGTGCCGTCGGCACCGGACGCGGATCCACCGTCACCTTCACCGTCACCGCCACCGCAGGCACCGGCGAACAGGACCAGCGCCGCGAGCAACGCGACCGTGGAGCTCAACCGGCGGAACCTACGTACGGGCACCACGGGATTCGCGACGCTGTGGATCTGGCGATTCGTGTCCATGGTTCACCTGTTCGTGGGTTTGCTCGGTGCGGGTTTGGATATGGCTCTTCGAGATGTGGGTTCTAACCCTTGATGGCACCCGCGGTCAGACCTCGGATGAGCTGACGCTGGAAGATCAACAGCAGTACGAATATGGGTACCGAGGCGATCAACGCTCCCGCGAATCCTATGTGGGAACGGTCGATGTTCTGCACTGCGAGCGAGGAGAGGCGGATCTGCAACGGTTCCCAGTGCGTCTCGGTGACCGCCAGGCGCGGCCAGGTGTACTGGCCCCAGGCGGTGAGCAGAGCGACCAGGCCGAAACTGGCGACCGCCGGCCGGTTGACGGGTACCGCCACGCGCCACATGAACCGCCAGTGCGAGTACCCATCGAGTTCCGCCGCGTCGCGTAGCTCCCCGGGCAGGCTCAGGAACGCCTGGCGGATCAGGAAGATGCCGAACGCCGAAGCCAGGAATGGTGCGGTCAGTCCCTGGAGCGAATTGAGCCAGTCCCATGAACGGATCGTGCGGGCATTGACGACCAATGTCACCTCGATGGGCAACAGCAGGGTGGCCACGGTCAGCGCGAACAGAATCGACTTTCCGGGGTATCGCAGGAAAGCGAACGAATAGGCCGCGAGCACCGAGGTGACGAGTTGGGCGACGGTGATGACCAGTGTGACCGCCAATGAGACCGCGAACGAGCGACCCAGGGATCCCTCCGACCAGGCTTCGGCGAACGCACCCCATTGGATGTCCACGGGGTAGGGGGGCAGACCGGCCTGCAGGTATGGGATCGGCAGCGACACCGCTCGGACCAGGGTCATCCACACCGGGAAGAGCACCACGACCGACAACACGCTCATCAGCAGGTACCACGCGACGTTGACGCCGCTGATCCGCGCCGGCAGGACGCCGGGGATCTCAGTACCCGAGGATCCGTCAGTCCGCATAGGTCACCCGCCGCTCGAGCATCCCGAACTGAGCCAGCGTCACCACGAAGGTCAGGACGAACAGACCTATCGACATCACAGCCGCGGTGTTCACGTCATCGAACTGGATGGTGAAGATGCGGTACACAAGGGTCTCGGTGCTGCCCTGGGGCCCACCCTTGGTGAGGATGTCGATCTGCCCGAACGCCTGGAAGGCGAAGATCACGAGCACCACCATCAGGAACAACAACGTGGGACTCAGCAGTGGAAGCGTGACCTTGCGGAACCGCCTGACCGGGCCGTAGCCATCCAGGGTGGCTGCTTCCATCAGTTCCTCGGGAATGGCCTGCATGGCGGCCATCACGATGATGAAGGTGAGCCCGAGGTTCTGCCAGATCGAACTCACCGCCACGGCCAACAGGGCGGTGTCGGGATTCTGGGTGTTGAGCCATGAGAGCCAGCTGATGTTGCGGAAGTAGCCCACCTCGGGATTGACGAGGGCGAAGAAGATCACCGACGCAACCGCCACAGATGTCGCTACCGTCGAGGAGAACACGGTGCGGAAGAACGCGATGCCCCTCAACTTCCGGTTGGCGAGTTGCGCCAGCAGCACACCCAGGACCAGTCCGGCGGGCACCGTGTAGAGCACATATTGAACGGTGATCCACAGGCTCGAGCGGAACTCCTCACCACCGAGGACATCTGCCCACTGCGAGAACCCGACGAACTCCTGGCGTTGGTTTGCAAACACACCTCGTGTGTCGAACAGGCTCAACTGGATCAGGCGCGCGAGCGGGTAGAAGAAGAAGATCCCGAAGACCACGAACGCCGGCACCAGGTAGGCGTAGCCGAGCAGTGCCTCGCGTCTGCGGGGTCGCATGCGACGCCGGCGCGCCCGGCCCACATCCGATGCCCCGTTCTGGGTCTCGGTTGCCTCGCTCATGGTGACGCCGAGACTAGGCGACTGTCACGACGTTCGTGAGGTTGCTGGCCCGACGTTTGCTTCAGGCGACCGCGCCCACCGCGTGCTTGCGCTCACCGGGGGTGAAGGCCACAGGCAGGTGCTTGACGCCGTGGATGAAGTTCGAGCGGAGGATCTCTGCGGGCCCGGTCGGATGGATGTCGGGCATTCGGGAGAGCATCTCGCGGAAAATGATCCGTAGTTCCGCTCTGGCCAGGTTGGCACCGAGGCAGAAGTGCGCTCCACCACCACCGAAGCCCACGTGCTCGTTGGGAGTGCGTTGGAGGTCGAACTTGTCCGGTTCATCGAAGATCTCCTCGTCGCGGTTCGCCGAGGCATGCCAGATCAGGACCTTGTCACCGGCCTTGATCTGCTTGCCGCGCAACTCGGTGTCCACCGCCGCGGTGCGCCGGAAATGCGTGACCGGAGTGGCCCACCGCACGATCTCCTCATTGGCGAGAGCGATGAAGTCGTCATCGAAGAGGTTCTCGCGCATGAGCGCCATCTGGTCGGGATGGTCGAACAGCGCCTGCATTCCGTGCGAGGTTGCCGTGCGGGTCGTCTCGCTGCCCGCCACCGACAACAACAACATGAACATGTCGAACTCTTCTTCGCTCAGAGCCTCACCTTCCATGTCCGCATTGAGGAGTTTCGTGACCAGGTCGTCGCGCGGATCCTCGCGGCGCTTGGCAGCCAGTTCGTTCGAATACACGTACAGCTGCATGGCGGCATCGCGCGCCTCATTGGAGGACCCCGCCTCGCCGGTGTACTCGGGGTCGCTCGCACCGATCATCGTGTTGGTCCACTCGAACATGAGATGGCGGTCCTCCTGGGGAACACCCATCATCTCTGCGATCGCCTGCAGCGGCAGCTCCGCTGCGAGATCGTTGACGAGGTCGCAGTGGCCGGTTTCGATCACGTTGTCGACGACCAACTCCGCGCGGTACTGGAGGTGATCCTCGAGCAGGCCGATCATCCGCGGCGTGAATCCCTTGTTGACGATGCGGCGGTACCGGGTGTGCTTCGGAGGATCGGTATCGATGAGCATCGACCCCGCGGGTGTCGAAGTCGGGGTCCTGGTCCGAGATGCTGAACCGCTGCGTACCGCCCAGTTCGGAGCTGAAGGTGGCTGTATCGCGGTTGACCGCCTGCAGGTCGCGGAGTTTGGTGATCGACCAGAATCCCGGGCCATCGGGTTCTTCGGTCCAGTGGACAGGATCATCGCGACGCAGGACCTTGAACATCTCGAGGTACGAACCGTCGAGGTAGTTGTCCGGGTCAACGATGTCGATTTCTTTCAATTCCATCTGACTCCCCTTTGTATTGCCCTGCGGTGTGCTGCACCCACACCTCACCGAGCAGTGGACCCACTGCGTCAGGAGCCACACCATAGGGCTGATTGAACGAACGTTCAATCAGTCGTTAGTGATCCTCTTATGGGACTCACGTTCAACACGCCTGCAACCAACGACGCACCACTGGGAGAAGCGACGCCCGACCTCGGCACACGCTTCGCATCCACCGACTTCTGCGATCCGCACACCTACGACGACCCGTGGGATCTGTACGCCTGGCTGCGCGATCTGGATTCACTCCACTACGACGCCCGGAACGACCTCTACATCGCGCCGCGCCACGAGGACGTCTTCCACATTTCGCGGGAGACCGACCAATACGTTTCGAGCGAAGGCGTGCGCCCCGCAGTCGCCGGCGACATGTCGATCATCACTCTCGACGGCGCCGAGCACGTCCATCAACGACGCCTCATCAATCAGGGTTTCACACCCCGGCGTGCCCGGGCCCTGGTGCCCCACATGCGCGAACTGGCCAATCAGATCATCGACGAGATCGAGGATCGGGGAGAGATCGACTTCGTCGCCGATTTCGCGATCCACGTTCCGCTCATCATCATCTGTGAACTGATGGGCCTGGACCCCGCGGAACGCGAGGCGATGTACCGATGGAGCGACGACATGATGGCCGGCGACGGCCATGTGGATGCCGACGATCCCGTCCTGCACGCCGCAGCCGAATCGTTCGGTGAGTACGTCACCATGTGCATGGAGTTGATAGCCCAGAGGAGAGCCGCCGCAGAGGTGGCAGCGAAAGAGGGCGAGGAGGCCGGCGACGACCTGATCTCGATCCTCACCAGGGCCTTCGATGCCGGGGAACTCGCCAAGGACGGCATCGCCGCATCGGGAGTGGACGACGAGACCTACCAGAGGCTCCAGAGCGAGCACGCCCAGCTGGGCGACAACGACCTGCTGGCGTTTCTCACGATCCTGCTGGTGGCCGGCAACGAGACGACCCGAAATGCGATCTCAGGTGGGCTGATCGCGCTCTCGCGCCACCCCGAACAGCGACAGCTGCTGCTCGACAACCTCGGCGACGAGGAGTTCATGGGGACCGCGGTCGATGAGATCGTCCGCTACGTCACACCGGTTATCGGCTTCGTGCGCACCGTCGTACGGGACCACACATACCGCAACACCGACCTCAAGACAGGTGACCGGATCCTCATGTTGTACGGGTCCGCCAACCGCGACGAACGGGCGATCGAGCGGCCCGACGAACTGGACCTCGCCCGCCCGAGTGATCACCTGGCGTTCGGCATCGGACCCCACTTCTGTCTGGGAGCAAACCTCGCCCGCATGGAGATACGCACGACATTCGAGGAGATCCTCACCCGGCTCCCCGACATAACGGTGCCCGATGATGTAATCATCCCCCGAGGAGAATCATCGCTCGTTCTGTCCATCGAGTCTGTGCCCGCAACCTTCACCAAGTGCCCCGTGGCCCACTGAGCGACATCGCCGACCGACAGCCAACAGACCAGATGACCGATCCGACCAGATGACTGACCCGACCTGATGACCAACACCGCAACCCGAGGGAACCAACGAGAGGTGATCCTCGACACTGCGCTGAGACTCATGTCGGCGCACGGAGCCGCAGGTATGTCCATGCGTGCCCTGGCCAACGAGTGCGGGGTCCAGGTCGCAGCCATCTACCACTACTTCGACTCAAAGGATGCGCTACTCGCGGCGGTGGTGGACGAACGTCGGTACGGAGCCCGCCTGACCGATCCCATCCCGCTTGACGCGTCGACGCCGCCCGATGAACGGCTGCGCGAACTGTTCCTGCACGTGTGGCGGGGAGCCCTCGCCGAAGAAGAGGTCTGGCGACTATCCTGGGCGAAGGCATCAGGGGCGAACCCACTGTGATCCCGGTCGGCCAGTCACTGCTGGAACTGGTCACCGAAGCGGCCCGTGTGTGGATCGAGTTCAACGTGCCCGAGGCAAGACCACACGACAAGGTGGCCGAGTTGCTGGTCGGACAACTCCTAGCCGGGTTCGTGCGCAGGGTCTTCGAGGCACCGTCGATCGACCACGGTGGCGGACCGGTCGGTGGCGATGGTGATCGCGATGGCCTCACTGATGTCGACGGCTATGAGGTCCTCCATGCTGATGCTGACCGCATCGGGTCCGAGGCGGCCGACGCGCTCGTCGCCATCGTCTTTTCGCCCTGAACATCGGTGCAAGACTCCCCAGGATGCCTGGAGCCATGCGCCGATTGACCACGCGCCTCGGAGACGCGTCCGTGGTGGCAGATCACGAACGCCATCGGCCATGGAGCATCCCAGGATCAGATCACGGGACTCGCAGCGGAGATGGCGTTCTTCGGTATGTTGAGCATCTTCCCGCTCACGATCGCGATCGCCGCAGGCGTGGGCTTCCTCGAACCCCTGATCGGCGCAGCGGGTGCCGAACAGGTGCGTACGGAACTCGTCGCGGCCCTGTCGAGCGGCCTGCCCGGTGAGGCCCGGGGAGTGACCGACGCCGTCGGGGGGCTGTTCGCCGACACACGCCCGGGCGTCTTCACCGTCGGATTGTTGGTGGCCATCTGGTCGGCCTCGCGCGGTTTCAGATCCACGGTCCGTTCGATCGACGCGGTGCACCACCTCGGCCAGGCCCGCACCTACCTGGAGTTGCGCATCCTGTCGCTGGCGATGGCGTTGGCAGCGGTTCCCCTGATGGCGATAGGACTCGTCGCATTCACCATCGGTCCATTTCTCGGCGGCGGAACCGAGGCGGCCGACCTGGTGGGTGGGGCGCAGGCATACGAGAACACCTGGCAGATACTCCGCTGGCCCGTTGCGGTCGTCGCGGCAACCGTGGCGGTCACCACGGTGTTGCATCTGGCACCCGACGAGCGGACTCCCTGGAAGCAAGACCTGCCCGGAGCCGGATTGACTCTCATCTCATGGGCGTTGGCGACCGCCGGGTTGCGGATCTACATCCACTTCGGCGGATCCTCGAACCTGTTGATCGGGAGCCTCGGTGCGGTTCTCGTGGTGATGATCTGGTTGTACCTATTGGCGATCGGTCTGTTGATCGGAGCGGAGCTGAACGCGGTGCTCGCCGACCGCGCCGGAGTGGCCCGAACACCGAGGACCGAACTCGAGTTCGCCAGCATTGCAGGGCGGGCCAGGAAACTCGCCCGACGGGTGAAGCAGAACGACGACCAGACGCCGGAGAACGCTGCGGACTGAACCCTCGTGAAGACGAGACCCCGGGGAAGGCTCAGGTAGTCCCGGGGAAGGCTCAGGTAGTGAGGAAAGGCGCGACGCGGTCCTTCGGCCGTCCGATTATGGCCTTGTCTCCCTTGACGAGGATCGGCCGCTGGAGCAACTCACCGTGTTCCGCCAACACGTCAGCGACCTGTTCAGCGGTCGCGACGTCGTCGTCACTGAGCCCATATGCCTTGAATTTCGCATCGCGACGCACGAGATCGGTGGGTGGATCCTCGAGCTTCCCGATGAGATCGAGTACCTCCTGACGGCTCGGCCGCTGCGCGACCAACATGTACTTTCGGAGGTCCACCTCGACGTCGGCGCCCGCGGCAGCCTCCACCGCGAAGCGTGAGGTGGAGCAGTTCGGGTTGTGCCAGATCGTGATGTCAGCCATGACCCGACCATATATCGCCCCCACTGCCGTTCTGTGCAACGAGCCATGCTGTGCAACGAGCCCTGCTGATCGTGGGAACGGTCACAGGGCGGAGCCACAGCAGGGCGCTCCGACCACAGACCCGGGACATTCGATCGACCCATGGGGCCTCCCGAGCCGGGGCGGGGCCCTTGTAGCGTTGGGCCGTGAGTATCAGCGCCTACCCCGAACCGGTGGAACCGGCGACTCACAGCCCGTCGGCGGCAGGCACGGTGGGGGCCTTCACCGCGGTTTCGATGTGGGGAGTGGGCAATGTGCTGGTGGCCGCGGTCCCGCTCAACGGCCTCGTCATCGGCGTCTACCGACTCACCCTCGCGAGCGTGATCTACCTCGCGGTGCTCTATGTGAGGGGCGGACGGCTCAGCCGCCGTTCATTCCGGTACGGGTGGATCGGCGGAATCGCCTTCGGGATCGACATCGCCACCTTCTTCCTGGCGGTGCGGAACACGACCGTGTCGATCGCGGTGACGATCAACGCTCTCCAACCGGTCGTCATAGCAGCCTTCGCCGCGCTCGTGTTCGGTGAGCGGATCAAGTCACGCCACCTGATCGGGACCGCCGTCGCGGTTCCTGCGGTTGCGCTGGTGGCGTTCGCAGGCGCCGGCGACGCCGGACAGAGCATCTTCGGCGACGTCATGGCCGTGGCTGCACTGCTGTCCTGGTCGGCCTACTTCATCGCTTCCAAGAAGGCACGTGAGAGGCTCCCCACGATGGAGTACATGACCGTGCTCAACGTGGTCGCGCTGGCGACCGTGGTGGCGATCGCCCTACCCGCCGGGGTGTTGTGGAAGGACGATGCCGCACTCACCTGGGGCGCGGCCGCACTCATCGTGGCGGTGGTTGCCCTGCCCGGGTCAGGTCACATCGTGATGAACTGGGCCCACGCCCACACCACCCTGATGCTCACCTCGCTCGCGACACTTGCGATGCCTGTGGTGTCCACCCTCACCGCCTGGGCGTTCCTCGACCAATCGGTCACAGTCCTGCAGCTCATCGGTATCGCGGTCGTGCTCATCGTGTTGGCCTATGTTGTCGTCGGCGACAGCCGCGACCTTCGCACGGCTCCGGCAACATGAACCAAGCCTTCTCGCGCCCGGACTGTGGACCCTGCAGCGCGCAGTTCGCGAACTCGGCAATGCTGTAGCGATGGCCCGCAGAAACTCCGAGCAGCAGAGCGACGACAACCCGACCCACATCGCGGGCGCATCATCTGAAACCGTCGACGCGCTGCTCGAACGGATGACCCTGCCCGAGAAGTTGGCGCAACTGGGCGGTGTCTGGTCCACGGCACTCATCGAGGGCGAGGGTTCGGATGCCCGCTTCTCACCCGAGCGCGCAGCCGAACTCATGGCCGATGGTACGGGACAGGTGACTCGCATCGCGGCCTCCACCGGGCTCACTCCAGCGGGGCTGGCGGCACTTGCAAACGAGATCCAGCAATGGCTGATGACCAACACCCGCCTCGGGATCCCGATGATCATCCACGAGGAATCGGTTGGCGGATTCTGCGCTCGGGATGCCGTGCAGTTTCCCCAGGGGATCGGACTCGGCTCGACGTTCGACACCGAGCTCCTGGAACGCATAGGTGACCACATCCGCTCCGAGATGCTCGCGGTCGGGGCACGCCAGGCCCTCGCACCGGTTCTGGACGTGGCCCGCGACCCCCGATGGGGCCGGGTCGAGGAGACATACGGTGAGGATCCGGTGCTCGCCGGTACCCTCGGCACCGCCTACGTGAGAGGTCTGCAGAACACCGGGCCCGAGGGCCTCGGCGCCGGAGTCATCGCTACCGCCAAGCACTTCCTCGCGTACGCAGCGAGCGACGGTGGACTCAACCACGGACCGGTGAATGTGGGGTCGCGGGAGCTGCGGGAGGTGTACGCGGAGCCGTTCGCGGCGGCAATCCGTGACGGTGACCTGGCATCGGTCATGAACTCCTATGCGTCGGTCGACGGCCTCCCGCCTGCTGGAAGCCGGGCTCTGTTGAGCGAGTTGCTGCGTGACGAACTCGGGTTCTCGGGAACCGTTGTGGCCGACTACTTCGCGGTGGACCTCTTGCGAACCCATCACCGGGTCGCCCCCACAAAGGGAGTGGCCGCGGCGAAGGCGATCCTGGCCGGTCTGGATGTCGAACTGCCATCGCTCGATTGCTACTCGACCGAGAACCTGGCGCCGCTAGTGGAGGCCGGGGTGGTCCCGATCGAGGTCATCGATGCGGCGGTCCGTCGGGTGCTCACCCAGAAGGAGCACCTTGGGTTGTTCTCCGAACCCCTCGTCGACGAAGAAGTCGCAGCAGCAGGGTTCGGCACAATCATGGGTCGGGACCTGGCGTTGCGTGCGGCGCTGGAGTCGATGGTGTTGCTCGACAATGACGGCATCCTTCCAGTGGGCCGGGACGAGGTCGGCACCGTTGCCGTGATCGGACCCGCGGCCGACGACCCCCGCCTGTGCGAAGGCGACTACCACTATCCGGCGCACCTCGAGATCATCTATGGGGTGGGGGCTGCGGGAGCAGCCGGGGAGTCCGGCAGCGAACTGCTGCCCCGGGCCGGCGGAGCCTTTGCACCTGGGCCCTACTTCCCCGACATCGTCACTCCGCTCGCTGGGATCCGCTCCGCGCTGGCCGAACGTGAGGCCGAGATCGCCGAAGGTGGCGGATCGAGTATGCCCACAGCCGATGGAGCGCCCGTCGAGGTGCGCCATGTCCGAGGTTGCGGAGTGACCGCCGAACCTGACGACGATGCCGCCATCGCCGCAGCCGTCACGTGCGCGACCGACGCCGACCTCGCGGTGGTCTGCGTCGGCGGGCGCTCAGGGCTCACCCCCGATGCCACCGTCGGAGAAGCGCGTGACGCCACTTCACTGGATCTCACCGGGCGCCAGATCGAGCTCCTGGAACGTGTCTCGGCAACAGGGGTACCGACGGTGGCAGTGGTGTGTTCGGGTCGCGTCCACACACTCTCGGAGGTCGAACGCCTCGCGAACGCGACCCTGCTCGCCTGGGTACCCGGGATCGAAGGCGGTACCGCTATAGCGCGGATCCTCTTCGGCGATTCTGCGCCTTCCGGACGTCTGCCCGTGAGTTTGCCGGTCAACGTGGGCCAGGTACCCGTCCACCACGCGCCTCGCGCGGGGGGTGGCCGCAGCCAGTTCTGGGGTGACTACACCGACGCGCCGACCGCCCCCCTGCACCCTTTCGGCTACGGGCTCGGCACCACCGAGTTCGAATACTCGAACCTACGGACCAGGACCGGTTCCACCACCGAGATGACGATGATCTCCGCAGTCATCACCAACACCGGCGCGAGGGCCGGAACCGAGGTCGTGCAGCTCTATGCCCGCGACGAAGTGGCCTCGGTCGCGCGACCTGAGCGTCACCTCGTGGGCTTCACCCGCGTGCCACTCAAACCGGGGGAAGCCCGGACGGTCACCTTCGCGTTGCACCCCTCGCGCCTCGCGTTCTACGACGAGGACTTCCGCTTCGTGTGCGAACCCGGGGCTTTCGACCTGGAGGTCGGGGGTTGGGCGGGCAAGCCCGCCCTGCGCGCCACGATCGATATGGGCGGGGAAGTCCACCAGTACCGCCAACGCGATGTGGTGGCGACAGCTGTGTCGACCAGCTGACCCGGAGGGGGCACCCACCCGGGTCCGGTTCTGCCCTCTGAGGTCTGCTCATTCCGTGAACTGTGGCAGCACAGTTGTGTGTGGAACTCAGTCGGTGCCGCGCCTCACGACCACGACGGGACATGGCGCGTTGTTGACCACGTAGCCGCTCACGGTACCGAGCAGGGCCCGTTTGATCGCACCCTTGCCCTGGGATCCAACCACGATGGCGTCGACATCCTGGGCTGTCGCGAGGTTCGTCAGGATTCGTCCTGCATCACCCTCGTCCACCCGCGTCACGATCTCGGCATCACCAACGACTCCCGCTATCGCGGCCACCGTGGATTCCAGTGCCGCAGAAGCTTCGTTCGCCCCGCTCCGGCGCACTGCAGCAACTTCTTCGTCGGTGGCCATGCCGCCTGCGAAACCGGACTCGTGGCCACGCATCAGCACCGCGGAGGTATCGACCGCGCAGACCAGCGTCACCTTGTCGACCCCACCCAGCAGACCCAGTCCACTCACTGCAGCCGCAACCGCTTCATCAGAACCGTCCGTACCCACCAGCGCATGCATCGCGTCACCTTCTGTCGGGGCCTCCTGGCCCGGTCAACGCAGGCTACCAGTGGAGACTCAGTCCAGACCGAGGACGCGTCTCGCGTTGTGGCGCAGGAATTTGGGCCAGACGTCATCCTTGAGGGGAACGTCCGGCAGCTCCGAGAAGATCCGGTCGAGGGTCAACCCCATCGGGAAGTACCCGGCGTACATCACCTTGTCTGCACCACGGGTGTTCGCGTAGTCGATGATCGCCCGGGGGTAGTACCTCGGAGCGAAGGCCGACGTCGAGTAGTAGAGGTTCGGCCACTTCAACATGAGTTTCACGGCCAGTTCCTCCCATGGTTCGGCGCCATGGCGCATCACTATCGTGAGCTCCGGGAAGAACCAACACACCTCGTCGAGCAGCTCCACCTTCTGGGCGACCATCGGCACCCGGGGCCCGGGGACGCCGACACACATGAACACCGGGATTCCCAACTCGACGCACTTGGCGTAGATCGGATACCAACGCTTGTCGTTTATGGGCACCTGCGGGTTGCAACCGGCGGGGAAGCCAGCGAGGGCACGCAGCCCCGTGGTTTCATAAGCCTCGACCATCTGTCGAACGGCACCCATGCCGTCGTTGGGATCCACGCTGATCGACGGCAGGAACCGGTCGGGGTGATCCTTGAGCGCCCGGAGCTGATTCTCCGAGCCTGCGCCGATGAGCGCCTGTTCGATTCCGTAATGGTCCATGAGGGCGAGCGTGTGGGCCACCGGGTTGTCGGTCGCTGCCTTGGGAACGTCACGGAACATGTACTCCACGGGGAACTCGAAGTCCTCGTTGCTCTCGCGATCGCGCAAGTTGGGCGAGAGGAACTCGTATGTGGACGCGACGTCGGTGAACGGCAGGTCGAGCATCGTATCGACGATTCCAACTCCGCTGGGCATGGTCATGTCTCCAACCTACCTGCGCGCACCCGCACGCCTGCGAACGCCGGCCACCGATGCCCGGATCGGGGCGAGAGGCCAATACGCGAACTGCATCCGCAGGTCGCTGCATACACGGTCACACCTCGTCTGTAGCCTCATGGCATGGCCCGGGTGCTCATAGTCGGTGGGGGAATCCTCGGGACGTCCCATGCGATCGAGGCCCTACAACGCGGCTGGGAGGTCACCCACTTCGAAGCCTCGGCAGAACCCCGGGCATCCACACCGCGCAGCCCCGGTGCATTGCACTTCTCGCGGTGTGCGCCCGGGCTCGAGCTCGACCTGGCGAGATCTGCAGCTGATTCCTGGCGCCGGCTCGCGGCTCGTTGGGACCCGGCCCTGATCCGCGAGTCCGGTTCCGTGGTCGTGGCCACCGACGATCAAGAGGCCACAGTCCTCTCGGAGCTGGCGCGGAGGGTCGATGCCGAGGACCGCACCTTCTCCTACCTCGATGCCGACGCCGTTCACGCCGCGTATCCGCTCTTCGGCCCGGACGTGACCGCTGCACTGCGATCCGACCTCGACCTCGTGGTGGAACCCCGGGGGATGCTCGACGCACTGCGCAAGATTCTGCACACCGACGACCGCTACTCGTTCAAGGGAGGTGTCGAGGTACGCGATGTCGATGCAGATTCGGTCACCGCAGACACCGGCCAGACCCACAAGGGCGACCTAGTGGTGCTGTGTACCGGTTGCCGATCCGATCTCACCGTGTCGGTGCTCCGTCAGCCGTCGATCATCAGGTCCGTGCAACTGCAGGTGGCCCAGACCGAGCGCTTCGACTCGACGTTGCCCAGCCCCCTCTCGGACGTGGCAGCACTCAGCCACAGCGGGTTGGGTCGTGACGCAGGGATCACCGATCATTCGGCAGACCCGCTCCTGGGTGATACCGCCGTGAGCCTCACGTGTGTCCAGAGACGTAACCGCTCGCTGACCCTGGGCGAGGCGCGCGACCACGACGAACCATTCGGATTCGACATCGCACAACGTCCGACCGAGGTGATGATGGACCGCCTCGCCGTGATCCTCGGACGCACTCCGCCACCCGTGACCCGCCAATGGGTCGGGGTGATCCGCGAATGCACCGACGGCCGCCTCTGGTTGCGCGAAGACCTCGACGAAACAGTTGCCCTGGTGACCGCTGCGGGTCTCCGTGGAATCACGTTGGCGCCGGTGATGGCGGCCGACACCTTCAACTGGTTGATCGATGAAATCGACTCCGGCGCGACCCGACCGGGAGCCGACGGTGGCCGGGTCGGCTGACGGTACCGTCGACGGTTCCACCGGACGAGACCACCGCGTGTTGCACGCGGACCTGGATGCCTTCTACGCATCGGTCGAGCGGCGCGACGATCCGCGCCTCGCCGACATCCCCGTCATCGTGGGTGAGGGAGTTGTGTTGGCAGCCACCTACGAAGCGCGAGCCAAGGGTGTGCGCACCGCCATGAACGGCCGTGAGGCGCGTCGGTTGTGTCCCGAAGCCGTGGTTGTGCCACCACGCATGAACGCCTACTCCGCGGCCAGTGCGGAAGTGTTCGAGGTGTTCCGCGACACCACCCCGTTGGTCGAGGCACTCTCGATCGACGAGGCCTTCCTCGATGTGAGTGGACTCCACCGGATCGGGGGAACACCGGTGGAAGTGGCAACCAGGCTCCGTGAACGGGTCCTCACCGAAGTCGGCCTGCCGCTCAGCATCGGAATGGGGTCCACCAAGTTCCTCGCCAAGGTTGCGAGCGGAGCAGCGAAACCCGATGGGTTGTTGGCGATTCCGGTGGGTTCGGAGCTCGACTTTCTCTGGCCGTTGCCGGTGAGGCGCATCTGGGGGGTCGGCCCTGCGACCGAAGAGCGCCTCCGGGCGAGAGGCATCCACACCATCGGAGAACTCGCAGCGGTGCCCCAGCAGTTGCTTGTGTCCTGGTTGGGCAAGGGTGCCGGGGCCCATCTCCACGCGTTGGCCCACAACCGCGATCCACGGCCGGTGATCACCACCCGGCGACGCAAGTCTGTAGGGGCACAACAGGCTCTGGGGCGGCGCGGGGCGAACCGCTGCGAGGCCGACGTACTCATGGTCGAACTCGTCGAACGGGTCACCAAGCGGCTCCGCGACGGATCACGCACCGCCCGGACCGTGGAGATCCGCTGGCGCGACCAGTCCATGGAGTCCCACACGGCCTCGGTCACCCTGGATCACCCGACGGACGACACCGACTCGCTGCTCGGTGAGGCGCGCAAACTGTTCGATACGGCGTGGCCGGTGATCGAACCGGTCGGGCTCAGCCTGTTGGGTTTCAGCGTGACCAACCTGTCGGAGGCCCAGGCGGTGCAGCTCGGGTTCGATTTCAACGGGCGGGACCACAGCGAACTCGACGCCACCCTCGACGCAGTCCAGGCACGCTTCGGGTCCGACTCCATCACGCGAGGTACCCTGCTGGGACGCACACCGGTCGAGACCCCGGTGCTACCCGACCCACTGCCCGAGGACGACCAAACGCCCTGAGCTGGATCCGACTCCGCCGGTCACGTCCACCGGATCACGGGCACCCCTGGATTATTCTCCGATCAAGCCGAGACCCGACGACGATGCGAACACGCGCTCGTTCGGGACCTCAGCAGTGCCCGATCCAGAACCGTGACCAAGAGAGTGAGTGATCAACCAACCCCGTGGCCAGACTCGCACCTCTCTCCGAGTGGTACCCCCTCCGCTGGGGTCGCCGACTGGTCGACCTACTCGGTCCGACCGGCGATGCGACGCGCCAGAGTCTCTCCGCTCTCTTCTTCAACTCCCTGACGAGCCTGGCCGCGGGCGCATTGCTGGGGTCCATCGTGGGGACCTTCGAGGCGCTACCAGGACTGCTGTTGATGATCCCGCCGGCGATCGGCCTGCGCGGCAACATATTCAGCACGTTCGGCAACCGCATCTCTACCGCTGTGCACACCGGTGTATTCGCTCCCTCCATACGCAGGGAGACGGTGTTCGGCCAGAACGTCCTCGCAACGATGTCGCTCACGGTGGTGATGTCGTTCCTATTGGCCCTGACCGCACGGGTCGTCGCAATCGCTTTCGGAGTGGTGAACGCCATCGGCATCCTCGAACTGGTGCTGATCAGCCTCGTCGGCGGTGTGCTCGCGTCGATCGTGGTGCTGGGGGCCTCGATCCTGCTCACCGTCGTGGCGGTTCGCAGGGACTGGGACCTCGACAACCTGGTGGCACCCAGCGTGGCGACACTGGGCGATGTCGTGACACTTCCCTGTCTCTATCTGGCGTCGCTCCTGATCGGGACCGGCGACTGGACGCTGTGGTTCTCGTCGGCCCTGGTGGTGGGATCGATCGCGGTGATCATCGGAAGTCTGCGATCCCGTCTCGCTGACTTCCGTCGCATAGTGATCGAGTCGATTCCGGTGCTGACGATCGCCATGTTGCTGTCGACCCTCGCCGGTGTAGCAGTGGAGAAGCGGCTCGCGGTCTTCGCTGCGCTACCCGCGCTACTCGTACTACAGCCGGCGTTCGTGAGTTCCGCCGGTTCGCTCGGAGGGATCCTCTCGAGCCGTATCGGGACCAACCTGCACCTCGGGCTGGTTGAACCGACTCTCGTACCGGGGCGGTCGGTGATCAACGACGCCGTCCTGGTGATCGCCCTGGGGTTCCCGGTCTACGTGTTCAACGCTCTCGGTGCCCAGGCCATCGCGTCGCTGCTGTCACAGGACTCACCGGGCGTCGGGTGGATGCTGGCCGTTTCGCTGATCGCAGGGCTGGTGACCGTGTTGTTCGTGGTGGCGCTCGCCTACTACAGCACCGTTGCCGCATGGAAGGTCAACCTGGATCCCGATTCGGTCGGGATCCCCCTCGTGACCGCATCGGTCGACTTCGTGGGCGCGGTGAGCCTGGTGACCCTCGTCGTCGCCTTCGGCCTCATCTGAGAGCCGGCGCCCGGCAGTAGGGTTGGGCCACGCCTCTACCGCCACTGGACACGCGCATGGACGACGACGCCGAGACAAACGAACCAGACGCCGACCAACCCGCGGTCACCTCACCCGAGGGCGACCCGCCCGAGGCCGCGGAGACTTTCCAGGCGCCACCCGCGGTGGCACCGACCGGTTCCCAACAGCCGCGGTACGTCGTGCCCGATCCGGCTTCTCCCCCGGATGGCGATCCGACCACGTTCATTCCACCGACAGCAACCCCGGGTCCGCCCCCTGGCTACCCGCAATCGCCCCCTACGGCGACGCCGCAGTCGTGGGAGACCCAACAACTGCCATCCAGTCAGCCACCGGCCTGGGGCACCCAGCCGCCGACGCCGAACCAGTACCAACAACCGGGCCAATACCAACAACCGGGCCAATACCAACAACCGGGCCAATACCAACAACCGAACCAGTACCAACAACCAGGCCAATTCCCTCCGCAGCCCCAGTACCCCCAGCAGGCGCAGTACCCGCCGACGCCCACCGATGGCCGGTCCGAGCCCGGCAAGTCTGGTCGGGCCGGAGGAATCGTGATCGCAATCGTCATCACGTTGCTTGCGGCCGTCGGCGCCTTCTTCGGTGTGCGGGCAATCACCAGTTCGGGCGATGGCTTCAAGGGCACGGTGGATGAGTGCCGCATCGCCCGCGATGGATCGCTCTCCGCGTCCGGCAGCGTCGTGTTCAACGAAGACCGGAAGGATACGCTCCAGGTGACCTTCGATGACACCGCCAGTGGTACCGAGGTCGACCATCAGAGCGTGGACGTGGCCGGATCGGCCGGCGAGACGGTGCAGTGGAACGCGACCGGCCATGCTCCCGATGACGTCAACCAGGTGACCTGCAACATCAGTCCCGGCGGCTGAACCACCCGCCTTGCGTTCTGTGTGGCGTGCGTGGCGCTCAGCGCCACGCACGCCACACAGAACGGGTAGAGGAACGCCTCGTTTCTGACGGGTCGTCAGGAACGGGATACCTTGGCGGGATGGATCTGGAGCTCACCGCCGATCAGGAGGCGTTCCGCGCCGAGGCCCGCACCTGGCTGCGCGACCACCTGCCGACCGAGGAACGTCCGCCCGAAGGCCAGGAGATGCGCGAGTTCGACCTGGCCTGGCAACGCACTCTCTACGAAGGTGGTTGGGCCGGCATCAACTGGCCGGTGGAATACGGCGGACGAGGATTGTCCGACATCCAGCAGATGATCTGGTACGAGGAGTTCGCATCTTCCGATCCGCCCTTCACGCTCAACAACTCGTGCACGTTCGTGGGCAACAACCACGGTGGGCCGACCCTGATCGTGAAGGGTTCAGACGCACAGAAGTCCGAGCACCTACCGAAGATCCTCCGCGGTGACGTGGTGTGGTGCCAGGGCTTCTCCGAACCCGGTGCGGGATCGGACCTCGCAAGCCTGTCCACGAAAGCCGTCGTCGACGGGGACGAACTGGTTGTCACCGGACAGAAGACCTGGACCTCCTATGCACATGTGGCGGACTACCAGGAACTGCTCGTGCGAACCGATCCCGACGCTCCCAAACACAAGGGCATCTCATGGGTCATCTGCGACATGCGAACGGCTGGCATCGAGATCCGCGAGATCGAGACGATGAGCCACGTGACCGACTTCTGCGACGTCTTCTACGACGAGGTGCGAATTCCGCTCACGAACGTCGTCGGTAAGATCAACGACGGTTGGCGGGTCGCGATGTCGACGTTGAGTTTCGAACGCGGCACCGCTTTCATGGCCGACCAGGTTGAACTGGCGGCCACCGTCGAGGACCTCATCGCCGAAGCCCGCACCCGCACCGACCCGAACGGCCGGGCGATGATAGATGACGATGAGGTTGCCCGCCGCCTCGCCACCGCGCGCGCTGAAGTGGCTGCCCTGCGGGCCATGACGATCGCCGGGATCTCACGGACCGCACGCACCGGCGTGCCCGGGCCGGAAGGCTCGATGATCCGGTTGTTCCATGGCGAGCTTCATCAGCGGGTCTACCGACTGGCACTCGACATCATCGGCCCTGAAGCGCTTCGACTCACGCCGGTTGACGGCGACGGCAACTGGACCGGACCCTACCTGCAGTCGTTCGCCTACACGATCGGTGGCGGGACCACCGACATCCAGCGCAACATCGTTTCAGAGAGAGTGCTCGGCATGCCCCGCGAACCCAAGGTCACCAAGTGAACCGCCGAGCACGACCAGAAGGGCGGCCGGGCGGGGTCGGAGGACGTGTGCTCGGCATGCCCCGCGAACCCAAGGTCACCAAATGAACCACCGAAACGAAATCGGAGTCGAAAATGGACCTGCTCCCCACTGACGAACAGAGCGAGATTCTCAACACGGTTCGTTCACAACTCGATGCCGGGTTCGAGTTGTCCGCCCTCGCCGAACACGACCGCGCGGCCTCGGTGGTCGACGATTCCCTGTGGTCGCGCTGCGCGGAACTGGGCTGGTTCTCCCTCGGACTGGACGAGTCGCTGGGAGGGATCGGCTACGGGCTGCCAGAAGAGACCCTGTTGTTCGAACAGATCGGCGCCCACGCCACGCCCGGTCCTTTCTTTGCGACCGTGCTGGCAGTTCACGTGGCGGCCGGCGCCGGTGAGCCGGAACTGGTTGAGACCATCGCTTCGGGCACTGTTCGCGTCGCTCTCGGCGAACCGGAGTCCGGGTCCTCCGAGGGTCGCCGCCGGATCCGGGTCACCGACTTCGGAGGCGCAGATCTGGTTCTGTACCTGGACGGTGCGCACGCCAGACTGCTCGACGCCACCGCGCTCGATCTCGTACCGGAGGAGTCGTTCGATCCGCTCGTCCCGTTGGCAACCTCGATCATCGAGGACGCGCCGGACGCCGGGGCCGTTCAGTGCAATCTCACTGATTCGGCAATCGCTCTGAGGGCCACCGTGCTCACCGCTGCGGAACTCGCAGGTATCGCGCAGGCGACCGTCGAACAGTCGATCGGATACGCCAAGGACCGTGAGCAGTTCGGACGTCCGGTCGGATCGTTCCAGGCGGTCAAGCACCGCTGCGCCGACATGGCTGTGCGGGCGGATGCAGCGGTGCAACTCACCCGACTCGCCTCGCTGGCCGTGGCCGCCGGATACCCCGACGCCGAGTTCCAGGCTGAAGCAGCTCGGGTCACCGCAGCCGCCGCTGCGGTGACCAACTCCGAACTCAACGTGCAGAACCATGGGGGGATCGGATTCACCTACGAACACACCGCACACCGCTATGTGACGCGGGCGCGCGTGCGTGCGGCCACGGCCGGAAACCGGGCGACACACCTGTCATCCATGCTCGCTGCAACGTCACCGGGGTGAACGAACTCGCGGGACCTCGCGCGGGTACCTAGGGTGACGGGGATGTCCAACCTCACAATGCTCGAGAAGCTCGAGATCCCCGGGCACAGTCCATCGAATCCCGGTACGAACAGTGACCATCCGATGCGCGTCATGACACGCCGGGCAGCGGGTCTGCAAGGACCTCCGTGGGGACCCGATGCCGTTGATGAAGTGGCCGGGCTGTTCAACACGCTGGCGCCCGAATGGCATACCCGCGAGTCCGACGATCGCTCCCAGATCGTGGTGGACGCCCTGCAGCGTGGGCTCGATCCGCTGCGTGAGCGTTCGGGTTCGGCACCGGGGTGGGACGACATCCCCGACGCCGCGGTGGAGCTCGGCTCTGGTCTCGGCACCTACTCAGCCCTCCTCGCAGACCGGTTCGCGGTTGCGATGGCGGCGGAGATCTCAGAAGAGATGCACCGCCGCGCACACAGCAGCGGCGCAATCAGAATCCTGGCCGACGGCTCCTCACTGCCCCTCAGCTCGTCGTCGTTGGGAGCCGTCGTGCTGGTCAACTGCTTCCTGTTCCCGACCGAGATCACCCGGGTGTTGGCACCGGGCGGGATCGTGCTGTGGGTCAACTCGAGCGGCGAATCGACTCCCATACACCTGAGCACCACAGAGGTGGTGGGTGCGTTGCCCTTCGAGGTCGTTGGTGTGGAGGCCCGAGCAGGGATCGGTACGTGGTGTGCGCTGCGCCGCACGCCCTGAGCGGACCCGAGGCACCCCGGCGCCACCTAGCCTGAGCGCCTGGGAGCCGACACAACCGAGCCCGGAGGCAACGCATGGAACGTGACCTACTCGACATCTCCGAGGGCCTGATGACGGGCCGACTGTCGATCGAGGACCACTACCCGGTCGCAATGAGCACCAGCGCCGACGCGGTGGAACTGGCCGACGGCCTCGCCTTCGTCGAGTCGTTCGCGAATGTCACGGCCGTCCGCGACAGCGGCGAGCTCGCTCTCATCGATACCGGTAGCCCGATGCACGCCCGGGCGATCCACGATGTCGTCCGCAACTGGACGACCGACCCGCTGCGCTCGGCCGTGTACACCCATGGCCACGTCGATCACTGCTTCGGCGTCCCCGCCTTCGAAGCCGCCGAGGGCGGTACGCCCGTTCAAGTCATCTCACACGAGGCGGTCCCGGCGAGGTTCGACCGCTACAAGATGACCAGCGGATACAACGGCGTCATCAACCAGCGACAGTTCCGTCTGGGCGCACCGCTGTTCCCGGAGGAGTTCCGCTATCCCGACCTCACCTACCGGGACCAACTCGACGTGACCGTAGGTGATCTAACGCTGGAACTGCACCACGACAAGGGCGAGACCGATGACCACACCTGGGTGTGGATTCCGCAACGCTCTGCACTCTGCACCGGCGACCTGTTCATATGGGTATCTCCCAACTGCGGCAATCCCCAGAAGGTGCAGCGCTATCCGATCGAATGGGCAGCAGCACTGCGAAAGATGGCGGAGTTGCGAGCCGCGATCCTCCTGCCGGGCCATGGGTTACCGATCGTCGGAAGCGACCACGTCGCCCGGGTCCTCGGCGATACCGCCGAGTTGCTCGAGTCGGTCTCCGCCCAGACCCTGGAGATGATGAACGCGGGTGCCCGGCTGAACGAGATCGTGCATTCGGTGAGTAGTCCAGCGGGCTTGCTCGAACGCCCGTGGTTGCGTCCCGTGTACGACGACCCCGAGTTCATCGTGCACAACCTGTGGCGACTCTACGGAGGCTGGTACGACGGTGATCCATCCCACCTCAAACCCGCTAGAGCGGACGCCCTCGCTATCGAGATCGCGGACCTGGCCGGTGGGGTTGACGCCATCATCGCCCGGGCGGGCGAGCTCTGCGCCGAGGGCGAGCTACGCCTGGCCGGCCATCTGGCGGAATTCGCCACCCAGGCAGAACCCGGGAGTGCCGCGGCCCATGGCGCACGGGCCGAGGTGAACAGGGCGAGGGTCGCCGCGGAGAGTTCCCTGATGGCCAAGGGCATCTTCGGGTGGGCCGAGAACGAGTCCGCCGATATCGGTGCCGCAGGCAGGGGATCCTCCACCGACTGAGCGGCGCTCGATCCCACGATTCCCGACCGCAGAGTCGTGTCGGCGCGTTGCGCGTAACATCCGACCATGAGCCTGCCGATCCCCGCCCCCGACCGCACCGCCGTAGTCACCGGCGCATCCTCGGGAATCGGAGCCGAAATAGCCAGGGAGCTGGCAAGCCGGGGACATGGTCTCGTGCTGGTCGCCCGGCGCCGTGAACGCCTAGAGGAACTGCGCGACGAACTCACCGACCGGGGGGTGCGCATCGAAGTGATCCCTGCCGACCTGGGCGACCGCGCGGATCGTGCCCGCCTCGCCGCGGACATCGAGGCGACCGATCTCCAGGTCGACATCCTCGTCAACAACGCCGGTCTGTCGACGACGGGTGCCGCCCATCGAGCGGAGGTGGATGCCGAGTTGAACATGGTGGAGGTCGACGTGGCCGCAGTCATCGACCTGTGCACCCGCTTCCTTCCGGCGATGGTGCAACGCCGTCGGGGGGGAGTGCTCAACGTGGCCTCGACCGCAGGATTCCAACCGCTTCCGGGTCAAGCGGGCTACGGGGCATCCAAGGCGTTCGTTCTGTCCTACACGAGGGCTATCAATGGGGAACTGCATGGCACCGGGGTGAGCGCGACCGCTCTGTGTCCCGGGCCGGTGCGCACCGAGTTCGGCGACGTAGCGGGATTCGAACCGGGCGCGGCCGAAGGTTCGTTGCCCTCATTCGCCTGGGAGTCCGCCGACCGGGTCGCGCGTGCGGGGATCGACGGTCTGGCGAAAGGCCACCCGGTGGTGATCCCGGGCACGACCAACCGCGTCACCGCTGCGCTGGGGACCATCGTTCCCAAGCAGATCCTCGTTCCGGTGCTCTCTCGCCTGCATCCTTCACTACGCGACTGAGTGACAATGACCGCAAACTCCCGGGGGACGAGTGCGAGTGACCGGGTGGGTGACCGTGAGTCGGCAAGACAACTGAACCAAGGAAGATGAAAATGGGAATACTCGAACAGTTCAGACTCGACGAACAGGTCGGATTGATCACCGGAGCGGGCAAGGGGATCGGTCGCGCCACCGCTATCGCGTTCGCCGAGGCAGGAGCGGACGTTGCACTACTGGCGCGCACCGAGTCGGACCTCCGAGAGGTGGCCGACACGATTGAGGGACTGGGGCGTAGAGCTGTCGTCATCCCCTTCGATGTGATGGACACGGAGGCCATGCCTGCGACCGTGGAACGGATCGTCGATGAACTCGGCCGCCTCGACCTGGTGGTCAACAACGCCGGTGGATCATTCCCGAAGCCACTGCTGGAGACATCGGCCAGGAGCTTCGAGCGTGCCTTCACCTTCAACGTCACCACTGCTTTCGAGATGACCAAGGCATCGGTACCAGCCATGTTGGCCAACGGGGGTGGATCGATCGTCAACATCTCCTCGGCGGCCGGGCGGATGGCCGACCGCGGTTTCAGCGCCTACGGAACGGCCAAGGCGGCCATGGCACACATGAGCCGGATCAATGCCATGGATCTGGCGCCACACATCCGGGTCAACGCCATTGCGGTGGGCTCTGTCGCCACCGCCGCGCTCGACACGGTGCTCGACGACAACACCCGCGCCACGATGGAAGCCAACACGCCGCTGCGACGCCTGGGCCACCCGTCGGACATCGCGGCGGCGGTGCTGTACCTGTGCTCACCCGCAGGGTCCTACGTCACCGGCAAGGTCCTCGAGGTCGACGGCGGCATCGACCACCCGACCCTCGCGCTCGGGCTGCCCGACTACGAACCACCGTCCACATAGTTCTCCGGTCGGCTCTCGCTGGCTGGCACCACAGCCGCCCTCTGTGTCCACCAGCATGCGATGATGTCGCTACTTCCCCCAATGCCCAATGCCACAACCTCCACAGTCGTCTCGAGGAGATCAGTGGGAACATGGCACGGCTCCAGGTCGCGATCATGCGCGAACAGCGGGTGCACCTCGTGGTCATGGTCACAGTTCTGAGCGCCGTGATGGCACTGATCGACCTGCCCGGTTGACTCGCCACGAAGGCGATCCTGCACTCAGGTCAGCTGGATAGCGATCGCGCAACGCTCCGGTTCGGAACGCTTGATGAGCTTCGAGATCTTTGACTGGACCTTGATCGCCTTGGCGCTGAGGCCGTACTTGGCGTCTATGAGCCTGCGGATACCTGCAAACTCAGGGGTGGCCGAATCGAACACCTCGGCAGTACCACTCAGCGGCTCGCTGCCCTGAGCGACCCGGCCTCGCATGTCGCAGGGCACCAGTCGTACCGCAGGGTTGTTCGTGATCCGACGTACCTTCCAGGATCCCGCCTCGGTATGGAAACCGACCCTGCCGTCTCCCATGTCTACGATCCACACCGGTGTGTGCTTCTCGTCGCCTGACCTGGTGAACGTGGTAAGCCGGACGTACTTCTCGTCAGCGATTGCCATGTCATGCAGGGTAGTGGTGGGTGAACAATGCCGGGCCACGATGTCCCCGATGCCGGCTGACGTGGATGGCGACCTCTACAGCTCGAAGCGCAGGTGGTGGCTGAGGTCGCCGGTCAGGTCCACGAACATCTCACGCGCTTCGAAACACCATCGGCCGTCCACACGGTGGAACGTGTCGTGGTAGTGGCCGGAGATGATCACCTGCAGCGGCAGGTCCTCGGTCTGTTGGAACACTGTGTAGTAGGCGCGCGATACCGCGGTGTTCCCACCCTCGTCGACGTCGACCACCATGTTGGTCGTGACGTGTCGGGTGCGCGGAGTGCCGTCGTCGTGGATGCGCACGGAGTTCTCGTACATCTTGCGAACCTCTTCGGCGCCCTCGAATACAACACCGGGTGCTGCAAGGATGCGTCCATTGGCAAAGAGCACGGCGACTCCCGCCAGGTCGCCGGCATCGATGCGCTCGGCATAGGTGTGGATGAGCTTCTCGATGTCGCGGACGTCGTCAGCCATAGCCGAGATCGTAACTTCCGATCCCGGCCGCACGACCGTCCCGACTCGACAGGGCGAGCCACCAGACGGCCAGGGTCCCGGCAATTCCGGCGATGAGGATGCCGACGCTGTGGGCTCGACCAGCCCTTGATGCTGAGCGATAACAACGCAGCGACCGCAAGCATCGAGGCGGAACCCCAACGCCATTGCGATGTCCCGCCCAGCAGCGCCCTGCGTTCGATCGGGGCGAACCGTTTCACCATCGGGACGAGCACCGCCAGGTTCGCGATCACGAACGGGATCTTGGTCCACCACCAGGGCGTGGTTCCCGGCGTCATGGTCGGGAGCAGTCCGGCCAGGTACGCCACAGCCGGCGACGATCACCGCAGCGGTCATGTGCCACAGGTACACCGACATGGCGACCGAGTTGGCGGCGATCGTCACTTCCCATGCACGGGTGGAGCGTTCGAGCCAGCGGGTCACTGCCGGCGCGAACGCGGCCGCGGTGAATGAGTAGGCGAGGCCGAACAGGATCAGTGCGGTCGAGGGCGGATGGGTGGGGCTGTAGCTCGAGCCCGCCGTGGTGGAGCATCACCGCGGGCCACGGTCCGAGGTTGACCGCGGCGATCGCCAGGACCCAGAACGTCGCTGCAAGGGTGACCAGGGCCCGTCCCCTCGGAAGACGGCCCGTCCTGCCAGGCGAATCCGGCGACCTGGAAGCCGAGCCAGCCGATCACCCAGTTGATCTGCGGGAGCGTACGGGATGCCGGCGAAGCGCGCCACCTCACCGATGCGCGAACAACGCGAGGAGCCCTCCGACCAGCAGCAGCGGGCGGGCGCCGGAACCAGCGGAACGTGAACGGCGCCAGCGCGGTGTCGATCGTGTAGTTGGCGAGGAACCAGAGTGGGATGGCAGCCGCCGACCGCTCCCATGGAGATGATTCCGAACCCGCCGACGACCGCGCCGGCGGCGAGGGCGACGGCCCAGAAGCGGGCAAGCGCCGCTGCGGGGGCGACCATGCGACGCAGCCGGGTGGCGATCCAGTCGGCCGGCCGGATGCCCTTGCGTTCGGCGGAGCGCAACGATGTGGCCGAAGCGAACCCGCCGACGAAGAAGAACAGCGGCATGACCTGGCCGATCCAGGTGAACCAACCGTACTGAGGGTGAGAAGTCGAGCAGGTTGCCGCCGTCCAGCTTTCCGCTGTCGATCACGACCACCATGCCCACCCAGTGACCGACGGCCACCATGAGCCATCGCCGCGGCCCGGTAGAAGTCGACTGCACGGTTGCGATCAGTTGGTGTGTGTGCGGCGAGTGTCGCCGCGGAGGTCGGCTCTACGTGGCATTCGGAGGTGGCTGCATCTGTCATGACTCCAGTGGGCCACGGAGCGCCATTGCGGAGTATCGGGGGAAGCCCCTATTCGTCCCTGGGTTGTCCCCAGAGCTACCTACCTGCGCTGGGTGTTGAGTCCTTGGCACCGCGGGGAGGCACCACCTGGACTCACGACGCGGACTGGTACGCAGCGAGAACGTTGCCGCTCGGGTCAGCGAAGTGGAACCTGTGACCGCCGGGGTATTCATAGGCGGCAGTCACAAGCTCGCCGCCCGCGGCAACCACAGCAGATTCAACTGCCTCCAGGTCGGTGGTACCGAACAACACCAACGGACCGATGGCGTTCTGCGATCCCTCCTCATGAACGGGGGCAGACGCAGACTCGGTGTTCAGCGCCACCTCCACGCTGCCAGTCCTGGACGCCGTGTACCCCGGGCCGTAGTCGATCCACTCCCAACCGAAAGCTCCTTCATAGAAGGCCTTCGTCGCTCCCAGGTCTGTCGCCGGGAGCTCGATGTAGTTGATGGTGGCGTCGCCCATTCGCCCAACTGTACGCGGTCCCGGCAATCGTTGAACGGTGCAACTCCCGTGTCGATCCACGCGATGGGTTGAAGATCAACTCGACGGGTCTCCGGAGGCAATCGATTCGTAGGGATCAGGCGACCGCTGCACCTGCTCGCTCTCTGCTGGCACCTGCGCTCTGATCGCGCACCTGAAGGTGCATCCGAACCGTCCACATTGTCGCACGCCCGTGGTTCCTTGAGTCATGAGTGATGTGTATGTCGAGTGTGCGTGGAACGGCTGGCGCCCAGACCATCGAATGCCCGGCAACTCACCGGTTTTCTAGCGCAACGACCTTGAGGGCCGTAGGTTTCGGACAGCGGTTGACGAGGGATCGCTGTCAACGACTAACGAGGAGCGCATATGGGCACGATCGTGGTTCTGGGTGGAGCCGGGGGTGTGGGTCGCGTCGCGGTCGATGCTCTGACACACATCGACGGCGTAGAGGACGTCGTGGTGGCGGATCTCAGTGAAGCAGCGGCCGCAGAGGTGGTCCGCTCCCTGGGAAGCGACAAGCTGCGCCCGGCCGCAGTCGACGTGAGTGATCCCGAGGCACTGGCTGAGCTCCTTGCCGGTGCGCAGGTGCTCCTGAACTGCGTCGGACCGTTCTACCGATTCGGTCCCCCCACACTTCGGGCCGCGATACGCGCCGGGGTCGGATACGTGGACATCTGTGATGACCTCGATGCCACCAGAGCCCTGCTCGACATGTTCGACGACGCCCGCGATGCCGGCGTGACCGCCCTCATAGGGATGGGCAATTCACCGGGGCTCGCCAACATCTTCGTCAAGTTGTGTGCGGACGACCTGCTCGACGAAGTCACCTCGGCCGATATCTGTCACATCCACGGCGGAGAGCCCGAGGAGGGCGCGGCGGTGCTCAAGCACCGGATCCACGCCATGGTCAATGACGTACCGCTGTTCGTCGACGGAGAGTTCATCGCGGTACGTCAACTCGAAGAGAGCGGCAAGGCGTACGTGCGTGAGGTCGAGTTCCGTGGGGTGGGAACGTATCCCGCGTATCCGTATCCACATCCCGAGACGATCACGCTGCCTGTCACGTTCCCGACGCTGCGTCGGGCAACCAACAACGGTGTCGTCTACCCGTTGTCATATTTCGAGATGACCCAGGACCTGGTGCGCGCCGGAATGGCGGCCGAGGAGGAGATCCCCGTGGGAGAGCTGCGGGTCGCTCCCATCGACGTGATGGTGGCGCTCCTGCAACACGAACGTCCCGCCTTGCTCGCTGCCGACGGGATCACCGGCCCCGGTGGGTGCCTCCGGGTCGATGTGAGTGGCACCAAGGACGGCGAGGAACACACCTACATCTGCTCGCTGACCTCCGCTGGTTCGGGAGCCGGGGAGGGCACGGGCATCCCCGCTGCACTGGGTGCGGCACTGCACCTGAGCGGTTCCCTCGGCGACACCCCGGGCGTGCATCCGCCCGAAGCGATCGTTCCGGTGGACGAGCTGCTCAATCTCGCCGGGCAGGTCGTGGGGTCGATGAGCATCGGCGACGGTTCAGGCCTACCGCTCACTGTGGAACACATCGGCCCCGAGGGCCACGAGATCATCCCGATGGGGTTCGCATGACGGGCCCTGTGACAGGTGGGCACGGACGGGCGAGCGCATGACGAATCAGCTCAACACCCCGGACATGGGCGCCGACGCGGTCGTGCTCGCAGTGGACCTCGGCACCGGCGGACCCAAGACCGCTGTCGTCTCACTGGGAGGCGAGGTGATCGACTCGGTCCACGAACGCGTCGAACCGCTGGTGGACGCTTCGGGAGGAGCCGTCCAGGATCCCGAGCAATGGTGGAGTGCGGTCGCTGCCGGTACCTCCGAACTGCTCGGTCGTCATCCCGAGATCACCGGATCCCTCGTGGCCGTCGCGGTCACCGGCCAGTGGGGTTCCACAGTGCCGGTGGACGCCCAGGGGCACGCGGTCGGGGACTGCATGTTGTGGATGGACACCCGCGGCGCCGAGCACGCCCGCAAGCAGCTGGGCGGGAGGATCTCGATCGAGGGCTTTGCACCGAGGGCCATTCTCGAGTGGATCCGCCGCTCCGGCGGTGCACCGTCCACCGAAGGCAACGACCCACTGGGCCACCGCCTGTGGATCCGCCACGAAGAGCCCGAGCTCTACCGACGGACCGCCACCTTCCTGGAGCCGCTCGACTACCTCAATGCCCGGTTCAGCGGACGGGTGGCGGCTTCGCAGACCTCCATGTTGTTGTCGTGGCTGACCGACAACCGCAGACTCGACCAGACCCGCTACGACCCCACTCTGGTCCGTCTCGCCGGCGCAGATCCCAATCGGCTGCCTCCACTGGTGCGCACCGGTGCCACGGTAGGGACCGTCACCGCCGACGTAGCGGCTGAGCTCGGACTACCGGAGGGTCTGCCGGTGCTCACCGCTCTGCCCGACCTGCTCTCGGCCACGCTCGGCTCGGGTTCCATCGAGATGTACGAGGCTCACCTGTCGATCAGTACCTCCGCCTGGGTGGGTTGTCACACGCCCGGCAAGCGCACCTCGATCGCCAAGCAGATGGCGACCGTACCGTCGGCTCTCGGCGATCGCTACGTGCTGGCCAACAACCACGAGACAGCCGGCGTGTGTCTGGAGTGGGCCCGCGGCCTGCTCGTCACAGCCGATGACGGGCTCACCCAGCCGGTGGAAACATCATTCGCCGGCATGGATGCCGTCGCAGGCACGGCTGCGAGTGGCAGCGGTGGCGTGCTCTTCGCCCCGTGGCTGAACGGTGAGCGTTCGCCCGTGGCGGATGCCAACCTGCGTGGCGGGTTCCACAACATGTCGCTCTCGACGACCCGCGCGGATCTCGTGCGTTCGGTTCTCGAAGGTGTCGCCCACAACAACCGTTGGCTACTCGAGGAGTCCGAGACGGTCCTCAAGGAATCGCTCGGCTCGTTGCGGGTGATCGGCGGTGGAGCCCAGTCCGACCTGTGGTGCCAGATCCACGCAGACGTGTTGGGACGGGAGCTCACCCGCGGTGTCCGACCCGCTCCTGGCGAACGTCCGCGGCGCCGCCTTCTTCGCCGGATTATCACTCGGGTTGATGAACGAATCCGACGTCGGGGCCCGCGTGGCCACCGATCCGACCTTCGTTCCAGACCGCGTCTGCTCGTCGGGTCCACGACACCATGCACTCCGAGTTCACACGGCTCCATCGTATGGAGAAGGGCATGTACCACCGCCTCGCGACGTTGCGCTGAGTCGGGACACCCACACTGTCGGTTCCGGTCGGCCATGCAGTGCTAGACACGTGAGTCATGACGAGTCGCGAACCAGAAGATCCAGCAACCATCGAGAAGTGCCTGATCCTCGGGCATGGGTTCCACGAGGACGAACTCCAGACCGTCCTCGACATCCTCATTCGGATACAGAGTCGGATCCACAAGTTCTCGGCCAACCAGGTGAGTTTCGAGATACAGGTGAAGGACCGCGACCACAACGACCAGAAGATCACCCTCGAAGGCGTCATCGGCAAGGCCCACATCGTCGCCTCCACTGAAGGCGGCACGCTCGAAGCCGCGGTCGCGGATACCCGCGACGAGTTCCTGCGCGAGTACGACGATTGGAACAGCAGCCACAGATTGTGACCCCGGAGGTCTGATCCGGCGATCCACCTGGGCGACCGACTGCACGCTCCGGGCAGCCCCCGATCTGTGCATCCAGCCGGCCCAAATCCCTACGACAGCGCCCCGCCCGATACCGAATTGCCCGCCCCAACCAGAGAACAACTCGTCCAGAGAGGCCAAGATGACAGAACCCGCAGTCCTGACCGAGCGTGACGGCCACCTCCTGGTGGTCACCCTCAACCGCCCGGAACGCCAGAACGCCATCAATGGCGAGATGCTCGTGCGCATGCTCGATGCCTTCGTCGAGGCCGACGAGAACCCCGATATCCGGGCACTCGTGCTCACGGGGGCGGGCGGCAACTTCTGTTCCGGCGCGGACCTCAAGGAAATGGCCGGCGGCCATCAGGGCGATGCCACCAGCGAGATAGATGTGCAGGCCCGTCTGGCAGAGGACCCCGACCTTCCATGGAAGGCGCTGCTTCGCAGCTGGCGTCCACACGTGCCGCTGATCGCCGCCATGGAGGGCACCGCCATCGCCGGCGGTACCGAACTGCTGGGGGCAACCGAGATCCGCGTGGCCGGACGGTCGGCGAAGTTCGGTATCTCCGAGGCCCGCTGGTCGCTCTATCCCATGGGTGGATCGGCAGTGCGCATTCCGCGACAGATCCCATGGAGCGTCGCGGCCGAGCTCCTGCTGACCGGCGACCACATCCCAGCGGAACGGGCGCTCCAACTCGGACTGGTCGGCCACGTCGTGGACGACGGCTCCGCACTCGCCAAGGGGATCGAGATCGGCCAGCGGATCTGTGCCAACGGCCCCCTTGCGGTGAGCTCGATCCTACGGACACTGCGCGAGACGAACGGCATGCGCGAGTCCGAGGCGCTGGAACACGAGTTCACCTACGGTTGGGACGTATTCGGGTCCGAGGACGCTAAAGAGGGCCCCCGTGCCTTCAAGGAGAAGCGGACACCCAACTTCAAGGGAGAATAGGTCTCGAGCGGGAGGTTCTGTGGGGCGTGCGTGGCGCGTAGCGCCACGCACGCCCCACAGAACGACAAGGGAACGACAAGGGAACGACGAGCAGGGGAAGCTGTAGACACATGGCACAGGATCTGAAACTCGGGATGATCTGGGGATACTGGGGACAGCTTCCCCCGCCCAACCTGATCGAGACCACGAAGACCGCCGAGGACCTCGGGTTCGATTCGGTGTGGACCGCAGAGGCGTGGGGTTCCGACGTCTTCTCCCCCCTCGCCTACCTGGCCGGACACACGAGCCGCATCCGCCTCGGCACCTCGGTGGTGCAACTCTCGGCTCGCACCCCGACCGCCACCGCCATGCACGCCATCACGCTCGATCACCTGAGCAACGGTCGTCTCGTGCTGGGAGTCGGCGCCTCGGGACCACAGGTGGTGGAGGGTTGGTACGGCCAGCCCTACCGCAGGCCGCTCGCCCGCACCCGCGAGTACGTGGAGATCATCCGCCGTGTCGTGGCCCGCGAGGAACCACTCAGCTTCGACGGGGAGTTCTACCAGCACCCCTACCACGGTCCCGGTTCGATGGGCCTGGGCAAGCCGCTCAAGTCGATCACCCATCCGCTGCGCCGCGAGATCCCGATCCTTCTCGGAGCGGAGGGTCCCAAGAACGTGACCATGACCGCCGAGATCGCTGACGGTTGGATCCCGCTCTATTACTCGCCGTTCCGCCAGGAGGTCTACGCGGAACAGCTCTCGGGGGCCAAGGAGGACTTCGAGGTGATCGCCATGGCGAACATCAACATCACCGACGACATCGAAGCAGGTCTCGCGCCGGTGAAAGCGATGCTCGCCTTCTACATCGGTGGCATGGGCGCCAAGGGCAAGAACTTCCACACCGACCTGATGGCCCGCATGGGCTTCGAGGAGGAGGCCAACCGCATCCAGGACCTGTTCCTCGAGGGCCGCAAGGACGAAGCGGTCGGAGTGGTCCCAACCGAGTTCGCGGATGAGATCTCACTGGTCGGCCCCAAGGAGCGGATCGCGGAACGCCTGGAAGCCTGGCGTGACAGCCCCGTCACCACCGTGACCATGTACCCCAGTGATCCCTCTCAGCTGCGTGCGGCGGCGGAACTCGTACTCGGTTGAGCGGGATCCCCTTCTCCCTGCACGGACTGGATCCGCAGCGGCAGCGAGAAGAGGATCCCGAACGCGGCAGCCCGCCGTTCGCCGGTGAACAACACATTGATCACAGCGATGGACGAGGGGAGCATCATCGACGCTCCGAACGCGGAGGCACCTGGCCGGCGAGTTTCGTCGATCTCGACCGCGGCCCTTCCATAGACTGCTGGACCATGGATTCCGAACAACCCGAACCGGTCGTTGTCGACCTCCCCGCGGTCACCACAGCAGTGATCAGCGGAGTCGTCCCCATGGCAGAGCTACCGACTTTCTTCGACAGCGCGTTCTCCACGATCGGCCCGGTTCTGGCCGCTCAGGGGGTGCTCCCCACCGGTGCGGCGTTCGCCCGCTACCACGGGGAACCGACCGATGTCGCCGATCTCGAGGTGGGCCTACCGACCGACCGACCAGTCGAGCCCAGCGACGGCGTCGTCGCCGGCGAGCTACCTGCGGGCAGGGTCGCCCAACTCGTTCACCGAGGGTCCTACGACCAGCTCGGGCAGTCCTGGGGCCGACTCGCGGCGTGGACGGCCGACCAGGGCCTGACCCCGGGCCCACACCTCTGGGAGGTGTACCTCACCGAGCCCACTCCCGAGATGGACCCCGCCGAGCTGCGCACCGAGCTCAACCTGTCGATCACCATCGACTGACGAGCGTCGCGGACCCGCGAGCCATTCCGACCGAACGGACCGACCGGACTGGCGAACCCCCGTTTGACATCCGGCTCAGGCGTTCACGGCTTCGCCGGCAGCCGTAGCGGCTGCGGCTGCGGCCGTGACCGGCGGCGCCACGAGCGGCCATGGCATGTGGCGCTCGGCTGCGAGTGCGACGTCGAACAGCAGCGCGTCCTCGTGGTGGCGTCCCAGGACCTGCAGACCTATCGGCAGGCCGTCGACGGTGCCGGCGGGGATCGACACAGCCGGGTTTCCGTAGAGGTTGGAGACGATCGTGAGACCACCCATGGTCGCAATGTCCGCATCCCGTTCCGTCACGAAGTCGAGGACCGCGTTCGGAAGGCGCGGAACAACGCTCGAGGCAACCCTGAGAGCGGCCAGACCGGCACGCCCCGCCATCTCGGCCGCGGGGCTGTCATGCATCACGTCCAACGCGTTTCGGTTCGGGCTCGAGTGGGTCGATTCGGCCGGGAATGCCGGGCCCGGATTGGTCGCGCACATGATGAAGTCCACCTGCGAGAACACCTCCGCCATCGCCTGGTAGGACTCCACCCGGCGTTCCTCGGCAACCCCTGCAACATGGATGTTGTAGAAGGTTTCAGCCAGCATGAGGCCCACCTGGACCTCGTGGGTGAGGTCCTTGCGTCGCTTGGGCCACATATTGCCAAGCTCCTCCACCAACGTCGACAGGTTCCCCATCGCCCACTGGGCCGCGAGGTTCGGAAGCTCCAGGGTGACGTCAACCGGGATCATCCCCGTTGCCGCTACCAGCTCGGCCGCCGCGGCGCGGGTCGGCTTCCTCGACCCCCGGATCGAGCACGACCCCCGCGATCGAAGGCAGGATCGCTACCTTGCGCCCCTCGAGATCATGGGTTCCCAGGTCGGATTCCCAGGTACCCGCCGAAGGCAACGCGGTCGGATCGGTGAGGTCCACCCCGCACACCACGTCGTAGTAGCGGGCGGCGTCGCGAACCGAGCGGGACATGTTCCCGAGCACGACCGTGGACGGCCGGGAGTAGGCGGCCGGGCCGCGGGTGGTACGCCCGAAGGTTCCCTTGTAGCCGAGCAGTCCGGTGTACCCGCCGGGTATACGCAATGACCCACCACCGTCGCCACCCGAAGCGAGCGACACGAGACCGCCCGACACCGCCGATGCGCTGCCACAGGACGACCCGCCACAGGTCCGTCCGTGACGCCACGGGTTGTGGGTGACCCCGTTCAACTTGGTGATGCTCACGTTGAGCCCACCGAACTCGCTCGCCGTGGTGAGTCCCACCGGTACCGCACCGCCGATCTCGATCGCCCGGGCAATCGTGTGGCCGGTCGTGGTGGCGATCCGGTCCGCGAAGAGCAACGACGCCTCTGTGTCGGGCCAACCCTTCACCTGGTCGAGTTCCTTCACTCCGAACGGAACGCCACCGAACGGCTTGGACACGTCGGCTGACTCAGCCGCTGCCCGGGCACGATCCTCATCGATGTGAGAAAAGCAGTTCAGGTCGCTGCTTTCGATCGCGGCCAGGGTCGCGTCCAGTTCCTCGACCGGCGAACGTTCGCCCTTACGGAACGCCTCATTGAGAGAACATGCATCATCGAGCCAAGGTGAATCTGTCATCCACGAAGTCTCGCAGCCCGACACACGAATGTCGAAGGAGGTTCAACAAGTTCGCCGTGGACCCGGCCGAGCGTCGCTCTCGGTAGAGGCCCGGAAGCGATCCCGGAGGGCCGTTTCTGATCAAATGCCCCACAGCTGCGAACGAGATGTCTCCCGCCGGATGCTTCAGCGGGAATACTTGTTACCGACCTCCTGATGCCGACAGGAGCCAGCGACCCAGAACCCCGGAGTATCCATGCCCGAGTTGAACAAACCCATCGAACGCAACACCGCCAAGTTCGTCAACAATGCCGCCGGCGAACTCGCGTCTGCGATCAACCCGCTGCTCTCCAGCCCCTCCGCCCCCCTCGAGGCCTCCGCTCTGGTTGACGCCTACGGACCCTCCCTGATGCCCCGGGCAACCATGCACCAGGGAATGGCAGCCGGGTTGGCGGTGCTCTCCGCCGGACTGGTCAATGCACCTGTTCACTGGGTCGCCAGTCGCATCGCCCCGGAAACGACCCCGATCGGGTGGCGCCTACTGGCACGTGGAGCCATGGCAGCTGCTGGTTGGTCGATGGCCAACATCTCCGAGACCGACGACGAGCACACGCTGGTATCAACCGTGCGCAGCGTCGGCGACCTGACCGTCGCAGCATCTATCGGCGGTATGGCCTACGAAGCCGCCAACGAGGCGCAGAGGCGCTTCCCGGCCAAGGGTCCGTGGCGTCCTCTGGCCATCGGTGCAGCCGGCGCCGGCTACGCGCTCTACCGGTCGGCACAGTCCCTCAAGACACGCACCACGCTCATCCAGCGTTGGACCGACGACGACAAGCCGGCGAACCTGATCGGCACCATCGGCATCGGGGTGACCGCTTCGACTGTCGGACATCTGCTGGCCCGCGGCTTCCAGGGTTCTGCCAAAGGCACCGCCGACTTCTTCGGCCCCGACATCCCCCATCAGGTGATCGGCCGTGCGGTGAACGCAGCGATCTGGGGCGCCGGCGCAGCTGCTCTCTACAACACCGGGGTCGCCCGCATCGCCAGGGCCAACGAGAAGATCGAGCCGGGTTACGACAACCCGCCCACATCCCCACATGTCTCGGGTGGACCCGGGTCGATATCCCCGTTCGAGGAACTGGGCCTGCAGGGCCGCCGCTATGTGACCGACGTGGTCACCACCGAGCTCATCGAGTCGACCCTCGGCGAGCCCGCTGTCGCCCAACCCGTGCGGGCGTACGTGGGGGTCAACTCCGAACCCGTCTACCCGGCCGGTCGGTCCGAGATGATGTGCGACGAGATGGAGCGCGTCGGAGCATTCGACCGTTCACACCTGTTGTTGTTCTCACCCACCGGAACCGGCTGGGTCGACCAGGCGGTGGTCTCCGCGGCCGAACTGTTCACCCGCGGCGACATGGCCACCGCGTGTGTGCAGTACGGACGCTCGCCGTCGTTCCTCGCGGTGCAGACCGTGGCGCTGGGTCGCAGCCAGTTCCGCCTGCTCATGTGGAGCGTCAAGCAGCGCCTCGCCGAACGCCCGCCCGAGAAGCGGCCGAAGGTCTTCGTGTTCGGCGAGAGTCTCGGCGCATGGTCATCGTCGGACATCGTGATGCGAACCGGAATCGAGGGGCTCGATCACTACGGCATCGACCGGGCGCTGTGGTTCGGCCTGCCCGGGATTGGCCAAGTGGTCACGCACCGGAATGCGCGAAGGACGTGGCCCGAACGTGCCCGAGGGAACCGTCGGAGCGTTCGACCGCCCCGAGCAGTTCGCAGAACTCACCGATGCCCAGCGCGACGCGATGCGAGCCGTGATCCTCGATCACGACAACGACCCGATTGCGCTCATGTCGCCCCGCCTCGCCGTGAAACGCCCGAACTGGCTCGCCGATGGAACAACGGGGACGCAATGTACCCGAGGAGATGGACTGGATCCCGGTCCTCACACTGGTGCAGGTGATCGTCGACGCCATGAACGCCATGCGGACGGTGCCGGGCGAATTCAAGTCGTTCGGACATGACTACCGCGGCGATACCGCGGCATTCGTCCATGGCGCGTTCGGTCTCCCGAAGGTGACCCCCGAACAGTTCGCTGCCGTGCAGCACGCACTGGTGGAACTCGAGGTCGACCGCGGCGAACGCCTCAAGGCCGCGAAGTCCGCCGGCGTCGGCGACGCCAGCACCGAGGTCCAGTAGCACCACACACCTGACCTGCACCACCGGCGCACCGGATCCGGCGCTCTCCGGGAACCGGTACCGTCCACAATGCACCGGAGCGTCACAGCGGTGGGCGACAATAGAGGGGTGGAGTCCCATCCCCCGTTGGGTCCACCGCTGCCCAGGAAGGGCCGCGAATCGAATCGCCGCCGACCTCCGGGGTCGGCAATGAGGAGTTGACGTGTCGCGCCAGGATTCCCTGTTCACCGAGTTCGCCCGTGAGGTCGTGGAGGTTCCGGTAACCGAGGAGCTGGGCGAGTCGTTCCTCGCCTACTCGCTGTCGGTGATCACCAGCCGGGCGATCCCCGATGTCCGTGACGGCCTCAAGCCGGTGCAACGCCGGATCCTGCACGCGATGGCGTCCATGGGCCTGCGCCCCGACCGCCCACACCGCAAGAGTGCAGGCGTGGTCGGCGAGACGATGGGCAAGTACCACCCCCACGGCGACGGCGCGATCTACGACGCGCTCACCCGGATGGGCCAGACGTTCGGGCGCAACGTCACCCTCGTCGATCCGCACGGCAACTTCGGCAGCCTGGATGATCCCCCGGCCGCCTACCGCTACACCGAGTGCCGCCTGAGCACCGCTGCCATGGAGATGCTCGGCGAGATCGACGAGGACACGGTCGACTTCCGCCCCACCTTCGACGGCGAACGTGACGAACCGGTTCACCTACCCGGCAAGTTGCCCAACCTGCTGGTCAACGGCACCACCGGGATCGCAGTCGGCATGGCCACCAACATGGCCCCCCACAACCTGCGCGAGGTCTACGAGGCCGTGAAGCTCGTGATGACGCAAGCGACGGCCGAAACCCACCGTGGCCGAGCTCATGGAGGTGCTGCCCGGGCCCGACTTCCCATCCGGGGGCATCGTCATCGACGAGAGCCTCACCGACGCCTACGCGCATGGCAAGGGATCCCTGCGCATCCGCGCCCGGGCCGAGATCGTCAAGCTGACCCGCGCCCGCGACGGCATCGTGGTCACCGAACTCCCGTACCTGGTCGGTCCGGAGCGTGTGGTGGGGCGCATCCAGGAACTGATGCGCAACGACAAGCTGCCCCAGGTCACCGACGTCAACAACACCTCCGACCGCCACACCGGGCTGCGCATCGAGATCGAGCTCCGCCCGGGGGCCAACGCACAGGCGGTGCTCACGGAGCTGTACCGGGTTACCCCCCTCGAGGACACGTTCGGCATCAACAACGTGGTGCTCGTCGACGGCGTTCCCACCACCGTGGGGCTGTGGGAACTGTGCAACCACTACGTTGAACACCGTCTCGAGGTGGTTCGCGCCGCACCGAGTTCCGCCTCGAGCGTGCCCAGCGACGGCTCCACCTCGTGGAGGGCCTGCTCATCGCCCTCGATGCGATCGATCTCGTCGTGTCGATCATCCGGTCGTCCCAGGACTCGGCCGAGGCCCGCGACCGTCTGATGGAGGAGCTCAACCTCTCGAGGTCCAGGCGGTACACATCCTCGACATGCAACTGAGGCGACTGACCGCACTGGCGACGCTGGAGCTGCAGGGCGAAGCCGAGGAGCTGCGGATCCGGATCGCGGAGTTCGAGAAGATCCTCGGCTCCGAACAGCGTCGCCGCACGATCGTGCTGGGCGAGCTCAAGGAGATGGCCGACACCTACGGGTGGGACCGCCGCAGCAGGATCGTCACCGCCGAGGAGATCAACGACGTGACCCTCGCAGAAGTGGCCGAGGCCGAACGCGCCACCCGCGCCGACGAGCCGTGCGTGCTGGCAGTCACCCACAGCGGCCTGATCGGTCGGGAACCCCTCGATGGCCCGCGGAAGGCCACCTTCGGGCGTCACGACCTGCTCACGCAGAGGCTGGTGGCCACGCACGGCATCGAGCGTGGCCGCAGTCACCACCAGGGCACGGGTCTTCGCCATAGACGTCGAATCGATCGATGAGGTGAGCGGGCGAAGGCGTGGCACCGCCCTCAAGGACCTCGCTGCCCCTCGACGAGGTGAGTCCGTGTTGCATGTCGTGGCCCCCGCGACGGTGGATGATCCGCCTCCGCTCCTGTTCGTCTCCGCCAGCGGCCAGATGAAGCGGATCGCGGTGACCGAGGTGACCGGCACCTCCGATGGCCGAACCGTCATGAACATCGACAAGGGCGACACCCTCGTCGCGGCGTTCAGCCGCACCCGATGGCTCCGAGATGGTGGCGGTCTCCTCGAATGCCCAGGCGATGCGGTGCTCCGTGGACGCGATCTCGATCCAGGGCCGTGGAGCCGCAGGCGTGGCCGGGATGAAGCTGGCTGCCGAGGCCGCCGTCGTGGGCGCAGGCCTGGCCACCGAAGGCTCGATCATCCTCACGGTTTCCGATGCCCAGACCGCCAAGGTCACCGACGCCAGCGAGATCCCGACGAAGGGCCGCAACACCGCCGGGCTGAGGATCACCAAGTTCCGCAAGGAGAAGCGCCTCGAATGGGCCTACGTCGGTTCCCCCGAGGAGTCGATGATCGTGGTGGGACAGAGGGACGCCCCGAGCAAGCCGGATGCCTCCCCCGAACCGGTGACGATGGAACGCACCGGCCGCGACCTCGCATCGAAGAAGACCCGCAGGCGAATGCTCGGCGTCGGGTTCGCCCGCTGGTAGCCCACCGGGTCCGGCCAGCGGGTCCCACACATCCACATACCCCCCCCGAAAACCCTTCCCCGAGCCTGAGAGGCTCGCGAGATCCGACCTCCACCCATTCCATGGGAGAATTGCCACAATGCCCCCCTCCAGTACCGCCAGATCTGCCAAGAATCGCGAAGGCGCCACCAACCGTGCCGCGGATGCCTACGACGCCAAGAGCATCCAGCTCCTCGAAGGTCTCGACGCTGTTCGCAAACGACCGGGCATGTACATCGGAGGTACCGGTCCGGAGGGTCTCCACCACCTCGTGTGGGAGTTGATCGACAACGCGGTGGACGAAGCTGCTGGTGGGTACGCCAACCTGGTCGAGGTGACCCTGCACCGCGATGGGTCGGTGGAGGTGGGCGACAACGGTCGCGGCATTCCGATCGGCCGCAAGGACGGCAAGCGCACCGCTCTCGAGATCGTGTTCACCGAGCTCCATGCCGGCGGCAAGTTCGGTGGCGGGGCCTACAGCGCATCGGGTGGCCTGCACGGGGTAGGAGCCTCGGTCGTCAACGCACTGGCTGCGAAACTCGTCGTAGAGGTGGACCGCGAGGGCAACACCCACCGTCTCAGCTTCGTGGAGAGGGTTCCTGGCAAAATTTCCTCGAGCGGGAGCTTCACCGCCGGATCGACCCTCGAGAAGGTCAAGAAGATCCCTGAGAAGCGCACCGGCACGAGGGTGCGCTTCTGGGCGGACCTGGACCTGTTCGACCCGGGCCTCGCCATCGATCCGGCGCTCGTGGCGGAACACGCCGCCCAGGTGTGTTTCCTGGTGCCTGGCCTCAAGGTGCGCGTCATCGACAAGCGTTCAGGCGGCACCACCCGGGAATTCGTCGCCAAGGGCGGTCTGGCCGACCTCGTCGCCACGCATCCGGGCAAGGCGGTGACCGAGGTGATCACGCTGCACGGCACCGGCACCTTCGCAGAGAAGGTTCCCATCGCCGGAAAGATGACCGAGGTGGAGCGAGAGGTGACCGTCGACGCGGCGTTGCGTTGGACCGACGGCTACGACAGCCGGGTCGACAGCTTCGTCAACACCATCCCCACCCCCGACGGGGGAACCCACATATCCGGCTTCGATCGTGCACTCAACAAGGTCTGCAACGACCTGATCGTCAAGGACAACCGCAAGCTCGCGAAGCTCGCCAAGGCCGGCAAGGACCGCGCCGAGAAGGCCGACGTCCAGGAGGGTCTGGTGGCCGCTGTCAAGGTGACCTTCCCGGAACCGCAGTTCAAGGGCCAGACCAAACAGGAGCTGGGAACTCCCGGAGTCCAGTCCATCGCGTACGAGGTGGTGCGCGACGGCTTCACCAACTGGCTCGACGGCGGGGGCCGCAAGACCCACATCAACGCGTTGCGCGACAAGGTGACCACTGCGATCGTCAACCGGGTCTCTGCCAAGGCCGCCCTCGACGCGCGCCGCAAGGCCGCCAACATCTCCTCCGCCGGCCGCCCCGACAAACTCGCCGATTGCCGCAAACACGGGATCGATTCCGAGTTGCTCATCGTGGAGGGCGACTCTGCTGCGGGGCCTGCGAAGGCCGGCCGCAACGCCGAATACATGGCGGTACTCCCACTGCGCGGCAAGGTCGTGAACGCCTCTAAGTCCACCATGAAGCAGGTGATCGACAACGCCGAGGCGCAGGCCCTCTTCGCGGCAATCGGGGCCGGGTCGGGCCGCGACTTCGAGCTGGAACGGTCACGCTACGGCCGCATCATCATCCTCTGCGACGCGGACGTCGATGGTTCCCACATCCGCTGTCTCCTGCTCACCCTGATGTACCACTACATGCGGCCGCTGCTCGAGGACGGCAGGGTGTACGCCGCGCAACCCCCGTTGTACACGGTGAAGGTGGGCGACGAGAACGTCCATGCATTCAGCGATGCCGAGAAGGACCAGCTCACCGCGGAGATCGTCAAGGGTGGGCGCAAGGCCGAGAACCTCCAGTGGGTCCGCTTCAAAGGACTGGGCGAGATGGACACCGAGGAGCTGGCTGTGACCTGCCTCGACGCGGAGACCCGCATTCTGCGGCGGATCACCATGGACGACGCCCACGAGGCCGCAGCTGCAGCCGACCTCTTCGAGACGCTCATGGGCAATGACGTGGCCAGGCGACGCAAGTACCTCCTGGACAACTCCGAACTCATCGACCGCGAGATCCTCGACGTCTGAGCTTTCGTTCCCTGACGGGCAATTCCTGAACCCCCGGCACGACACCGGTGGTTCCCCAGCTGTGAGAAGCCGTGAACCGGTCAGGTTTCCCCAGTGGCAGCAGGTGGACATATCGCCGGCCCATCGGTACCGTTTGGCCCCAGTGGGCATCGGGGGACTCACGATTCGGCGCGGTAGGTGAGCACCTTGGCGAGGTCTGGAACCATCAAAGATGACAGGCTGATCCGTCTCGACGCGCCCCCGCTCGGCCACATCCCGGCTTTCGACGGGTTCCGGGGGGCATTCGTTCTTCTCGTGGTCCTCTACCACGCCCAGGTCACCCCCTGGATGCGGGGCATGCCGATCATCATCGATTGGTTCTTCATTTCGAGCGGCTTCCTGATCACGAGCCTGATGCTCGAGGAGAAGCACAAGACCGACGGGGTGAGCCTCCGGAACTTCTACACCCGCCGTGTCCTGCGGCTGTTCCCGGCCATGTACGCGTTCCTCGCGTGCTTCTCGATCATTTCCATCATCGCCACAAAGGTGGTCACCGACCCATCTGACATCTCCAACTGGTGGGTGGATGCACTCTCCGGAGCCACCTATGTGTACAACTTCGTCGCGGCGGCAGACCCCAAGGTCCTGACCGGGGCGATGGGCCACATCTGGAGCCTCACGGTCGAGGAGCAGTTCTACTTCCTGTGGCCGATGATCCTCGTAGCGGTCCTCGGACGGATGTCGCGCAAGGCGGACCTGAAGCTGATCACCGGTTCGGTGGTCTTCATCGCGGTGTTCATCTTCATCCGGATGCACTTCCAGTACATGGTCCTCGACGCCAACACCAGCACTCCCACCTTCGCCGACGAGAACAATCCGACCTGGGCGGGTTTCATCTACCGCTTCGCCTCAATGAGGCCCGACATGATCGTCTACGGGTGCCTGATCGCGATCCTCGTACGCCGGATACCGCGACCCATTCCCGAGACTCTCCGGCGCGTGCTCGTCGTGGCCGGACCGGTGTGCTGGACCCTCTTCTTCGCGGTGTTGCTCCTGGCCGACCGGGGCATCCCGGGATTCGAGCTCTTTGGTGGCCCCGTCTACCAGATCGCGCTGTTGGCCCTGGGCATCGCGGTGCTCGACAGCTTCCTACGACCCCACACCCTGCTGACCCGATCGTTCACCTTCAAGCCGATGCGCTGGCTGGGAGTACGGGCGTACGGCATCTACCTGTGGCACGTTCTGCCCCTGTTGATTCTCCTTCCGGCGATGGACGGGCTCTACGGCGCACCGAAACTCGCCCTCGGGCTGGTCGGTTCAGCACTCGGGGTTCTCGCTGGATTGGCATCGTTCAGGTACATCGAACGACGATTCCTGCGCATGAAGGACAGGTTCTCGGCCACAGCCCGTCGGCCCACCGAAGATACTGGTCGCCCGGATGGGACCAACCCAGTGGCTGACGCGCCCGCTGGCAACGGGTCGAGCGACACAACCGATGCCAACAGTGCGACAAGTGAGCAGCACACCAATGGGTCGACAGGTCCAACTGACGAAGCTGGCGCCGGTGGGCCAGCCGAGAACAATGACGTGGGGCACGCCCGGTGACCACTGGCCCCATCAACGTCGACACTCCCCGCTTCAGATACCTCCCCGCGCTCGACGGGATGCGCGGCATCGGCGTCCTGATCGTGATGTTCTACCACTACGGCGGGAACATCTGGCTCCACGGCGGGCCGATCATCATCGACCTCTTCTTCGTGCTATCAGCGTTCCTGATCACGAACCTGCTCCTCGACGAACAGAACCGGGACGAATCGATCAGCCTGCGGGGGTTCTACTACCGCAGGATCCTGAGACTCTTCCCGGCGCTGTACGCCCTGCTGGCGGTGGTTGCGGTCGCAGCTCTCGTGGCGACCCTCGCCGGGTCCGACGTCCTGGCGGGGATCTGGGCCGAGATCGTCACTTTGGCGCTGTACGTCTACAACTTCTATCTCGCCATCTTCGGCCTCGGAAACCCCGACGAACCGCGTTTCCTACTGCACCTGTGGACGCTGTCGATGGAGGAGTGGTTCTACCTCGTTTGGCCGTTCGCAATCATCTGGGCGCTACGCAAGGTTCGAAACCAGCGAGCGTTGCTCATCGGCGCGGGAATCTTCATCGCCTTCTGGATGTCAGTGCGCATGGGAGCCGGATTCGCCGGCTATTCCCTCACCGACGCCGAACCGGTGGAGCATCTCTCCGAACCGCTCAAGGTGCTCCTTCGGTTCTCGATCATGCGGCCCGACTCGCTGGTCGTCGGAGCCATGGCAGCGGTCGGGTCGAGGGCGTTGTATCCGATGACCGACCGCAAGCGTGCGGTTCTGGGACGCATCGCAGCCGGAGGAACGATTCTGATGTTCGCGGTGCTCTTCGGTGGCGGACGTTTCGCGTTCTTCGATCCGTTCGCGTCGATCGGCTACAACTTCGGGATCCTGGGGCTCGCGCCATTGATCGTATGGTTGCACTTCAACCCCGAGCACCGCATCAGCGCGGCCCTCGGAAGCTCAGTGTGGCTCTGGTTGGGCACACGGAGCTATGGCATCTACATATGGCACGAGATCCCCAACGGGATCATCCCGAGCTTCGGCTACGGGAACAAATTCATGCTCCTGCGGTCAGCCGTGCTGACTGCGATGAGCCTCGGGATCGCAATGTTGTCCTGGCGCTTCATAGAAACGCCCTTCCTGAAGCGCAAGACCAAGAAGTACAAGAGCATCTCGGGGCGCTAGGGCCCCAACCGGGCCGAAACTGCGAACGGAGGACCCGTAGGTCCTCCGTTCGGGACCCTACCGCTTGGGGGGAAGCGGTGGGTCTGCGAACCCGGTGTGGCCAAAGGGGGAAGGCTCACCCGGGTCGTTCAGTGGCGCAATTCCTGTCTCAGGCGGCGCTCTTGGTGGAACTCGTCGACGTGCTCTTGGTGGAGCTGGTCTTGGTCGAGGCCGTCTTGCGAGGCGCCTTGCGGTCGAGCAGGGCGTCGGTCAGCGGTGCGGCTGCACGGGCTGCGCTCAGCGCAACGGTCTTGTTGGTGCTGACGACCTTCGAGGCGAACTTGGCCTGGTTGTCGATGATCTCCTTGGGAGTGGGGATCTCACCGGCGAAGGGCACTGCGGGGACCTCGACACGGTCGGTCACGAGGCTGACGACTGCGTCCACGGCCTGGGTGACGGGCTCCTTGATACTTGCGAGGAGCTCGATGACCTGCTCCTGCACATCACTTACTCGTTCGAGAACCTGTGTACTCATGACTACTCCTGGGGTGTGGTGGTGTCCGGGGAACACACTCGGTCGATCCGGTCGATCTCGAGTCGGTCTTGCAACTCGGTGCATCACCCGTTTGTTCGTAGTGCTAACTGTAGCAAGCACCGCTAGCTCCGTCAATAGATCTGCTTGCAATTGCTAGCGAGACATCGGTCACTATGCCGGCTGCCGCAGGGCCGCAGTTGCGAACTGAATTTGTGCAAGCTGGGCGAACCACGAACACTGTCGAGATGAACACCAGGGGCTCAGGCGCAGACATCGGTGCGCGTCTGGCAGAGACCTGGCGCCCCAGCGGCCCCGCGACGCTGTCTTCCAGGGAAGCCGCACCGCGCGACCAACTGCCCCCGTGGGTCACCGCTCTGGCGGTCGGGTCGGCACTTCTGGTCGCGATCGCCAACGTCCGAGGGATCGCCGTGGGCGATGACGGCGTCGGCTACCGGGCGATCGCAGACTCGCTGCTCGCCGGCGATGGTCTCCGGTACTTCCTCAACGACCCGCTCACCATCTGGCCGCCGTTGTGGCCGGCGCTCATGGCACTCATCTCATGGATCACCCCGCTCGATCCACTCTGGTCCGCGGTTCTGCTCAACATGGCGACCGTGGCCGTCCTGGTCGTTGTGGGCTACGGCCTACTCGCCCGGACGGTGGTGGATCGCCGGTTGGTCGCCATGGGCACGTTGGTGATGGCCCTCGGATCGGGAACGATCGGGTTCGGACACCTGTTGATGACCGACCTCGCGTTCGCGGTGGTCGTGATGGTGTGGATGCGATCCCTGATCGCGTACCGCTACACACACCGCATGCGCTGGCTCATGGCGGCAGCCGCGACCGTGTGGTTGGGGTTCGGGTTGCGCTACGTGGCGCTCTACCTGCTGGCTCTGGGGTGTCTCTGGTTGCTCTTCGACCTGGGACGCAAATTCCTCGAGCGGTTCAAGGCGGCGGTCGCCTACGGGGCGGTCGGGTTCGTGGTGCCGGTCATCTGGATGTTGCGCAACCACGCACTGGACGGCACCTTCACCGGGGAGCGTTCACCGTCGGCGCGCGGGGTACTCGGCAACACCTTCGACATCATGGTCGCAATGGGTCGCTGGCTGTTGCCCGGAGTGCTGGAAACCGCGACGTTCGCATGGGCTGCGCTGGGCACCGTGGTGCTGCTCATCGCGATGTGGCTGGGCCTGCGAATCCTCACCGCGCGCAAACCCCACGACGGATCCGACACCTACCTGCACCGGATGGTGGCCTGGATCGGTTCAGCCTCGGGCCTCCTCGCAGTCCAGGCATTCGGGTACCTCACCTACATGCTCTACGTGCGTTCGACCACCGCTCTGAACCGCCTGGACCTGAGGCTGTTGAATCCCGCCTACTTCTCACTGTTGGCACTCGCGTTGGTCCTCGTCGCCAATCTCGGGCGTATCGGGGGTGACCCTGGGAGGCGCTGGGAACGAACGGGGCGCATCGTGGTGATCGTATGGGCGACCGCCAACGTCACACTCGGTGTGTTCGCGGCAGGGAACTTCGCGGCAGGGAACCAGTTCTTCGACGGCAACTACGAATCCACCAAGTTCCAGGCGGTACGGGAGAACCCGGCACTCGCGGCCGTGCCTACGGGGTGCGTCACCTACTCCAACCTGCCGAACGCGCTGTATCCCCGCCTCGAAGCATCGTGGAGTCCCGCCCGAGCGGCGCTCGAATCCAACGTTCCCCTCCCCGAACTGGATGAACTCGCTGATTCGCTCGATGATCACGATGCATGTCTGGTGTGGGTCGACGAGCGCCCAGTCTTCGGCAACCTGTGGAACCGCGAGGAATTGGCCAGGAAGATCAATCTCGAGAAGCTCTCCGAGGATGGTCCGGTGACCGTGTACCGCCTGACCGGACGCTAGGCCCGATCGGCCTGTCCCTCACTGGCGGGTCGACCGGGCGAGCCGATTGCCGACACCTGCCCACGAGATCGTCTCGGCGTACCGACCGCGGATCCGGTTGGGTCCGCGCTGCGTGGCCGCACCCGGAGCACAATGGTCGTGGTGAATCCGCGCTTCAGCGTTGTGTTGCCCGTACACAACCGGGCCGACAGTGTCGGCCGCGCCGCGGTATCGGTGCTGGCCCAGACCTTCGGCGATGTCGAGCTCGTCATCGCCGACGCAGGATCCGACGACGGCACACTCGACGCGGTGCGAACCGTCGCCGACGGTCGCGTACGGATCATCGAGGCGCCCGACCTCGGAGAAGCACGCGCCGCCGGGATGCACGCCTCACACGGTGACTGGGTCGCGGTGATCGATCCCGACACCGTCGCACGCCCACAATGGCTGGCTCGGATCGGCCGGCTCGCAGACCGCACCGGAGCAGACGTCATCACGTGCGGGGGCACCCAGCACCATCGCGACCACTCGAGGACCCAGGTGCGTCCGATGCCCGAGTTCACCCGGCCCGGAGCGGTCGTGGCCAAACGGGTTCGGTCCGGCGACCCGGAACTCGTGTCCACTCCCGAATTGCTTCTCGACTGGTTCGAAGAGGCGTCGGTGGTGAACGGATCGACCGACGAGAACCGCCTGCGTTGGGCCACCGATGCAGTGGCGACCCTCGGTGAATCCCCCATCCCGGTACCCGAGTTGCTGGCACGATATGCCACAACCGCCGGGTTGGCAGCAGCACGCCTGCACCGCCACCCGGAGGCTCGGCGAATGCTCGGACTGGCATGCAAGATCCATCGAGGGGAGTTCCGTTGTTGGGCTCGCTGGGCCGTCGCCTCGGTTCCTCCGATCGCCGACCTCGTGTGGTCTCCGACGGACCCCCCGGGTGCCGGTTTGGTATCCGCTGGCTCATTTGCCCACACGCGCGATTAGCATCTGCGCACTCGAAAGTTCTCTCACTCCGACTCGAGCCCCTCATGGAGGACCCGGTGAGTATTCCCACCCCCAGTACAGAGGCGCCCCAACGCTCCATTGCTGCCGGAGCCATTGAGGCCTCCAAGAACTACGGCGAAGGCGATTCGATGGTGCCGCGCTCAACGGGGTGACGATCAACGTCGAACGTGCCCGGTTCACAGCCATCATGGGCCCTTCGGGGTCGGGCAAGTCCACCCTGATGCACTGCCTCGCAGGACTCGACCGGCTCAGCTCGGGCCGGGTCTTCATCGGCGACACCTACCTTGACACCCTCGATGACTCCAAGTTGACCACCCTGCGACGCGATTCGGTCGGCTTCGTCTTCCAGGCTTTCAACCTGATTCCCACCCTCACCGCGGGCGAGAACATCACGCTGCCGATGGACCTGGCGGGTCGCAAACCCGACCAGGCATGGGTCGACCAGGTTGTCCGAACGGTCGGTCTGGCAGATCGCCTGAGTCACCGTCCGAGCGAACTCTCAGGTGGCCAGCAGCAGCGAGTCGCAGTTGCACGGGCCCTCGCCGGACGACCCGGGATCATCTTCGCGGATGAACCCACCGGCAACCTCGATTCACAATCCGGAACACAGATCCTCGAGTTCATGAGAGCGGCGGTCGACGAACTCGACCAGACCATCGTCATGGTCACCCACGACCCGACAGCTGCCGCTTGGGCCGACCGTGTCGTGTTCCTGGTGGACGGCCAAGTGGTGGACGAGATGGATAATCCAACCGCAGACGCGGTGCTCGACTACCTGAAGCACCTCGGAGGCTGACCAAGATGCTCAGGGTCGCTCTGAAGGACCTGATGGCGCGAAAGCGCCGCCTGGTCACAACCGGCATCGCGGTGATCCTCGGGATCGCCTTCCTCAGCGGTACCCAGCTGCTGGGTGGTGTGCTCAACGACTCCATCGACAACGTCATCGGCGATGTCTACAGCGGGTATGGAGCCGTCGTGCGTTCCCCGAACGTGCAGGACACGACCTTCGGCGAGGTACGCCCACCGGTGGATGCAAGCGTGGTCGAACAGGTCCGCAAGGCCGACGGAGTGCGTGCCGCCTACGGGATCATAGAAGCACCCACGGTGCAGCTCCTGGGTTCGAACGGCAAGGTCGCGGGATCGGGTTTCGGACCTCCCACGTTGGCCTACAACTGGATCGACGACCCGATCCTCCCCGGAGATCTGCTCGAAGGTCACGGTCCGAACGCGGATGATGAGATCGTTCTCTTCGCACCCACTGCCAAGGACAACGGTTTCGGCATCGGCGACACCGTGACGGTGATCGGCCAGGACGCCACCCGCGAGTTCAAGGTTGTGGGCCTTGCCGGACTGGGCGGATCCGCCGAGGACAAGGCCGGCGCAACACCCCTGTTCTTCACCGACAAGGTTGCCCAGGACCTTGCCGGCAGCCCGGGCCAGTACAGCTACGTGGCCGCTGGCGCCGACAAGGGGGTGACCCAGGAACAACTCGCCACCTCGATCGCCGAGGTCGTCCCGGGCGAACAGGTGATCACCGGTGAACAGTTCACCGAGGAGTCGACCGACAGCATCGCCCAGTTCGTGGGCATCCTCACCACCGTTGTGACCGTGTTCGGCGTGATCGCGCTCGTCGTGGCCACGTTCATCATCTACAACACCTTCTCGATAATCGTCACCCAGCGCACCCGTGAGACAGCCCTGTTGCGGGCGATCGGGGCGAGTCGGCGACAGGTCGTGCTGGCGACACTCGTCGAAGCAGCCTTCGTAGGTCTGATCGCATCGGTGTTCGGACTGCTGGGAGGCACGTTGCTGGCCACCGCCATCAAGGGTCTGGTAAGTACCACGGTCGCCGTCCAGAGTGGCCTCACATGGCCGACAGTGGGAACGCTGATCATGGCTTTCGGAGTCGGTCTCGTGGTGACCTCTCTCTCGGCGGTGATCCCCGCCATCCGCGGCTCGCGGGTACCGCCGGTCACCGCCATGTCCGAGGTGTCGGTCGATCACAGCGACATATCCCGGGGCCGCAAGGTGTGGGGTTCGATCCTCATCGTAGGCGGAATAGCGCTCTGTGCCCTGGGCCTCACCGGCGTGATCGGCAGCGAGCTCCAGCTCGTGGGCGCAGGGCTCCTGTTCATCCTGGTGTCGATCGCGGTGATACTCGGCCCGCTGCTTGCCGCTCCGGCAGCGCGGGCCCTCTCATGGCCGATGCGGCGGAGCGGTTCAATGACCGCCCGTCTGGCTTCGGAGAACGCTGCACGCAACCCTCGCCGCACCGCTGCGACCGCGGCCGCCCTCACAGTCGGCGTGACCCTCGTGGTGGTGATCGCGGTCCTGGCGACCTCGATCAAGTCCAGCTTCACCGACGAGATCAATGGCGCCCTCGACAAGGTCGACCTCATCGCGACCGCCGGATCGTTCTCGCTGCTGGGTGTGCCAGCGGTGGTGGCACAGGATGCGCCGGACATCGAAGGTGTCAAGGAGGTCTCACCGGTCAAGTTCGGTTTCATGAGGCTCCTCGACGACAAGGGCAAGGAGAAGGCTGCTCAGAATGCCGAGGCCGAGAAGCCGGCGGCCGATGAGAAGCTCAACGCCGTGTTCGGCGTGGGAGATGACGCCCCGGCAGGTGAGGACGTGGGAGCCAACGGATACGAAGCATCCACCTTCTTCGACCTCGTCGACATGGGTGATGTCATCGGTGACCCGCAGGCTTCGCCCGGTTCAGCGCTCGTCGCACGCGACGAGGTGGCAAAGGAACGCGGTTGGGTGATCGGCGACAAGATCCCGGTCTACTTCGCCAAGACCGGCAAGCAGGACCTCACCCTCGTCGCCACCTACTCCGACGGGCTCGGTCCGGAGGACAACTACTACATGTCGAACGAGACGATCGCGGCCAATGTCCCCGCCGGATTCGACATCGACTTCGCGGTCTACATCGCCACCGACGACGACCCCGCTGTGCGCGCCTCGGTCCAGTCAGATCTCGAAGCACTCACCGCGGACCGACCGGATGTGACCATCCAGGACCGCGCGGAGTTCGTGAAGTCCCAGCTGGGAATCATCGATGTATTCGTGGCGATCGTCTACGGACTGCTGGCCCTGGCGGTGATCATCGCCCTGATCGGCATCGCCAACACGCTGAGCCTCTCGGTCCTCGAACGAACCCGCGAATTCGGACTGTTGCGTGCGGTGGGGATGTCCAAACGCCAGCTCCGTTGGACGGTGCGCCAGGAAGCCGCGATCGTGGCGGTCTTCGGAACCCTGTTGGGCATGGCCGTGGGGATCGCCTTCGCCATCGCGCTCGCAATCACCCTCACTGCGAAGAACCCCGGCCTGTTGACTCTCAGTCTCCCGGTGCTCCAACTCGTGATCATCACGGTTCTCGCCGCACTGGCCGGCATCGGGGCGGCGATCCTGCCCGCTCGCCGTGCGGCCCGAATGAACGTGCTCTCAGCCATCTCCACCGAGTGACCGCCTCCACCGGGTGACTGTCACGATCAGGGGCACGACTCGACCGGGTACCCGGTCGGAGGAAGCGTCTGCTCACTCCACGGGCGTGATGGCGGTGGGATCCCAGTAGGCCCTCATGTCGGCGATCAGACCATCGTCACCGAAGGTGAACACGTCGATGATGTCGACGAAGACCAACATGTCCCCGATCTTCGACACCGCCCGCATCGGTGCCGCTACCCAACGATCCACTGCGCGCAGGGGTCCGGTGGCACTCAGTTCGATGCTGTCGACCATCTCGTGGGTGGCAGCGAAGAATGCCCTGACGGCATCGCGGCCGACATGTTCGGGTTCGTGCACCGGATCGGCAACAACTGCAGTCTCCGCGAAGAGGGCGACGATCGCGTCGATGTCGCCGGCGGTGTGCGCAGCAAGGTACTTCTCGACCACCTGCCGATTTGCTGTTGCATCCGATGCTCTGGGCGTGCTTTCGCTGGTCATGTGGCTGAGGCTACCGCTCCGGCCGTGGGGCATCATCTTGTCATGGCGTCGCTGCGGACCGAGATCACCGAGATTGCCACCGGGCTCGGCACATTGGGTTCTGAGGATCCCGCTGCGGTATTCGCCAGCAGCGATGCCCCAGCCGAACTACGAGGCGTGGATGCAACCACCTGGACCCGGCTCCGCGGAGCCTTCCTCGACCGCGAACACGAGGGTGAGTTCCTCGCCGCGTTCAACAACGGCCGTGCGTTGCTGCGAGCCCGGGACGGTCTGCGAGGGCGAACACCCGCCATCGTGGAGTGGAAGGGCCCTCACCGGGATCCCGCAGACAACCCCGTTCCCGCTGACCTTCGGATCGACCACGTGTACCTGGTCAGCTGCAAGTACCTCTCGCGGGTACTCCACAACGCCTCGCCGTGGGCGCTGTTCGACCGCTGTCTGATCAGTGGAGGTCCGGGCCGGGGAGGCGACTGGTACACCGAGGTCGCCCCCGCTGCCCACCAACGGCTCTACGAAGAAGTGAGGCGCCTCCTCGATGGAGGTGAGCAACTGCCACAGAGCGTCACCGCCCTGAGCACACAGGACCGCCTCGTGCTCGCAGCGGGCAAGGGAGAGAGCTCGCCGCGTACCGCTTCGGCATACGGAGACCTCGCGGCAACGGTCGCGGCTGTGTCAGCCGAGCGTTGGAGTGACTCGCTACGGACCCCGACCCAACAGCGCGCAATGCTCTGGCGGCTCCTGCGACTGTCCGCCGCTCCGTACTTCGTACTCGGCACGGGCGCCGGGGAGAGCCTCCGGGTGCGGGTGGCCACACCGTGGGACTGGACCCAGGCCTGGGAACTGCGGGCCTTCGACATCCGGGCCGAAGCTGCGGGCCAGCCGAGAGTCGCATGGGAGGCAGTCGTCGGGTCGCGGATCGACGCTCCCGGCAGGGCCACCACAGGCGACGGGTCACCTGCGCTCTGCCGCGAGGTGACGATACGGGGCCATGTCGAGATCCGCTGGAGCCACGGACGCCTGGCGGGATCACCAGAAGCGAAGGTATACCTCGACACACCGCATCGTGACGTACCGGGGTACATCCCGCTCACATGAGGCGCTCAGGCCAACTCCGCCAGCGCCTGGTTGATCTGTGTGATCGAAGCACCGCCGGGCCACCGTTGCACCTCTTCGCCATCGGGGGCGATGAGGATCGCGTACGGCTGTGCGGCCACCGCGTTCTCGACCCATGATCGGCCGGTCGGTTCCCACAACAGCGGGAAGTTGGTGACGCCGGTGTCCTCGAGGAACCCCTCGGCATACTTCAGGTCGTTGCGCGACCCGATTCCGACCATGTTGACCCGATCGGAGTTCTGGGCCATGAACTCGTCCAGCGCGGGTGCCTCACCCCGACACGTCGGGCAGTACGGGGCCCAGAACCATGCGATGGTCGGCTTGCCGTCACTGGGAGCCAGTGCCTCCGAGAGGGTTTCGGTCTCGCCGGTCGCCACGTTGGTCATTTCGATCGGACCGGAGTCATCGGCCCCGGAAGACTCAGTCGAATCGCTCGAACCAGCCGAATCGGAGCTGTCGCCCGACCCACATGCCGCGCCCACGACCACAAGAGCCGCGATCATGGCTGCCAGAACTGTCTTGGTGCGCATGGCCGAACGCTACAAGCGGGTCGCTCCCCCGGGGCATCGCCCGGAGTGAGCCGGCGGGCCGCCTGAAGGTAGGGGTTTCCCGGGCCCTACCGCTCACCACTACCTGAGAAGGGCACCTGTTACTTGAGAAGGGCACCTGCGTCGACGGGTAGAGCCACACCGGTGACATAACGGGCTTCTGACGAACACAACCACAGCATCGCGTTGGTGATGTCGATGGGTTCGATCCATGGGATGTCCATGGGCTGTTGGGGGGTGAGGAACTCCGCCGCGTCGTCCACGGTCGGATTCTCCAGGTCCATCCGGACCAACTGCGGGAACACGTCGTTGATGATCATCGGAGTGTTCACCGAGGTGGGGTGGATCGAATTGACCCGGATCTGGTTGGGTGCCAGTTCGAGGGCCAGGGAACGCATCAATCCCACGACCCCATGCTTGGCTGCGTTGTAGGCCGGTGCCCCGTAGAACCCCTTGAGACCCGCGGTGGAAGATGTCATCACGATCGCCCCGCCGGTGTTCTGTTCGATCATCGTGCGCACTCCGGCCTTCACCGTGTGGAACACGCCGATGAGGTTCACCTCGACGGTCTCGGTGAACGAATCACTGCCTACGTACTGCACCGGCATCGGCGAGTAGCTCCCTGCGTTCGCGAGGATGACATCCAGGCGACCGTAGAGATCGACCCCAGCCTTCACTGCCTCCCGGGTTGCCCGATAGTTGCGCACGTCGGCGATCTCGGCGTGGATCGCTCCCCCACTTCCTCCACCAGGCGCACCGTCTCGGCCAGGTCCTCTTCGGTGGCGCCGGGATAGGGCGCGTGCTCGAGGTCCGAACAGAGGTCGACCCCGATGATGCGCGCCCCCTCGCGGGCGAATCCGATGGCGTGACTCCGACCCTGGCCCCGGGCCACCCCCGAGATGAACACGACCTTGTCCTCGTAGCGACGGTTCCGATCAATCTGTTCCATGGCCGGAAACTACTCCGTGACGTGTGTCTGGTCGCCAGTGCGACGCAGAAGCCGATTGCGCACCTGGGCGACTGTGGGATACTACCGACGTGGACATACCCCGAGCGAAGGAATACCACCCCGCCTTCGAGGAATACTGCGTGGCGATCTGGGAGTTGAGCGAGGACGACATCGAGGTCATCCAGGCACGCATCGCAGACCGCCTCGAGGTCTCGCGTCCTGCAGTTTCGGAGATGATCAAGCGCATGGAGGGTGAAGGCCTCATCGATGTGAACTCCACGATCACGCTCACCGACAAGGGCCTCCCGCTCGCTGAACAGGTCGTCCGCCGACACCGCCTCGCGGAGAGGTTCCTAACCGACATCCTGGGCCTTTCCTGGGCCGATGCCCACGCGGAGGCCGGCAAGTGGGAACACGTCATCTCCCAACCCGTCGAGAACGCCCTCAGCACGAAGCTGGGCGACCCCACCACGTGCCCCCACGGAAATCCGATCCCTGGCGCCAACTACCAGGCTCCTGACACACTCCCTCTCGCCGACATCGTGGTGGGTACCACCTTCACGATCTCGCGGATCCCCGAGGAGCTCGAGTTCACCCCGGGCTCCTCGACTACCTCGAGGAGAACTCTCTGCTACCGGGCCATCGCGGAGTGCTCAAGGCCATGGGCCCCGATGGCACCGCCACCGTCGAGGTAGAGGGGCGCAGCGTGGGTATCGGAGCGTTCGCCAGCGAACGAATCCTCGTCGCCGCCTGAGCAGCCCGTCATGCGTCGGCTTCCATGCCCGTGCGCCAACCGGGGCGGCGCTCACTGACAGATGCCCTAACGGAGCATCTCCGGCAGGTCACCGGTGTGGACGATGCTGAGACGTTTGGTGGATCGCGTCACAGCCACGTACAGAGACTGCGGGCCGCGGACCTCCTCGCGCAGGATCCGTGCCGGTTCCACCACGATCACCGAATCGAGTTCCAGACCCTTGACCAGCTGGGGCACCACGAGGGTGACCTGCTTGGAGAGGCCTTCGCGGGTGGCACGGCCGTACTCCACGCCTGCCTCACTGAGCGCATCCGCCACCTCGTCGATCAATCCATCCGGGACCACCACCGCAACGTTCCCCGATGAGACCGCCGCGAGCTCCTCCCGGGTCACCTTTGCAAGTTGAGGACCCAGGTCGGTCGGGTCCACCCGGTGGAACTGAGGTGCATCACCGCTCTGTCGGATGGACCGGGGGGGATCGAGTTGCGGTGCGGCCACGGTCAACACCTTCGCGGCGAGATCCATGATCGGACGGGGAACGCGGTAGCCGATCGTGAGTTCGCAGGTCCGCGGCTCCCGACGCGCCGGCAGGTGCTCCAGTACCGAATCCCAGTCGTCGTGTGCCCACGCTCCGGTCGACTGGGCGATGTCGCCCACCAGGGTGATCGAGCCGTTCAGGGAACGCCGGTCGACTATACGCAGTTGCATCGGGGATAGATCCTGCGCCTCATCAACCACGATGTGGCCGTATGTCCGCACGACATCGGTGCGGCCATGGTGCGGGCGGGGGCCGAGGCGCTCAGCCGCTTCGTCCAGAACTGGTACGTCATGGTGAGTGAAGACCGCGTCATGCAGGTCGCTCTCCCTGGTACGTGCCAAGCAGACGAGCTTCCGAGGGCTTCAGGAATCGCCTCGTGGCTGATCGCAGGAGTCCCGGCGAACCGAAGCAGTCATTGATCAATTCATCGGGAGTGAGAACCGGCCACATCCATTCGAGTGCCTCGCGCACCTCCAACTCCCGCCGGGTACGCTCGCGGACCACGTCGGGCGAGTCACCCTTGCGGTGGCTCTCAGCGAGGCACTCGAACACCATCGCCTCGACGTACTTGCGTCCTGCATTGTGGGTGCGGAACCGCCGACGTGCCTGGGTGACGATCCGCGAGGAATCCTCGACCGAGAGCGTGAGGTGCTGGATGCCGTATGGAACGCGCAAACCCCGACGCAGTGGACGCTCACGATCGCGCACCGCGGCACGGATCACGTCCACCATCTCGAGACCACCCTTGACCCGCGCAGTCGCCTCGTCGTCGTAGCCCGAGATGCGCACGTGTGGGATCAGGTTGGACAACTGGGCGATCTCCACCCCGGCTTCACCGAGCGATGGCAGGACCTGCTCGATGTAGTTGAGGAAGATCCGGTTGGGTCCGACCACCAGCACCCCCTGGCCTTCCAACGGGAACCGGTGCGTGTAGAGCAGATAGGCCGCCCGGTGCAGCGCGACCACGGTCTTGCCCGTGCCCGGGCCACCCTGCACGACGAGCACGCCGGGCAACTCGGACCGGATGATGCGGTCCTGTTCGGCTTGAATTGTGCCGACGATGTCCGAGAGCTTCCCTGAGCGCGACTCCTCGAGTGCCGAGATCAGGGCCCCATGGCCCTGGATCCTGCCTTCATCGAGAGCGGCTGTCGTGGAACCGAAGAGTTCGTCATCGATTCCGAGGAGTTTCGATCCCCGCGTGGCGAAATGGCGACGGCGATGGAGGCCCATGGGGTCCACCCCGGTGGCCCTGTAGAACGCCTCCGCGATGGGAGCCCGCCAGTCGACCACGACCGGCTCACGATCGGAGTCCGAGACGGCGATCCGGCCTATGTAGAACGCCTCGGTTGAAGGAGCGGAGGGTTCTGACACGCCCGGAGAGCCGTCGGAGGATTCGGGGGGCGCCTCGGTGTCGATACGGCCGAACACCAGCGACAGTCCGCCCAGGTCCAACTGACTCAGACGCAGGTCCACGCTGTCCCACATGACGTCGCGCTCGAACCGGTTCTGATAGGTGCCGCCGCGGCCACCCTCCACGGTGGTCCGCATGGCCTCGACCTGACGCCGCGTGGCCTCCAGAGCCTCATGCGCGTGGTCGATGTAGGCCTGCTCGGATTCGAACTCGGGGTGGCGCACTCAGCCTCCAGTAGACCCGTTGCGAGGACACCGCTGTACCGATGACCCTCGAAATCGGGGTTCACCAGTGTACCCGCGCTCATCAGCTTGTGGATCGGCGCCACGAAGGGGTGCCGAGACCCTGCACAGAACCGCGAGACTGGCCCGATGAACAGCAGCGACGAAGCGGCCAATGGAGCAGGGCGCCCCACCCTGAGGTCGAACCGCATGGCACTGGGTCCCGAGGGTCTGCCCGCGTGGCTCGTCGATGCAGCGCTCGCGGGTGGCGCCGAGATCGTGCCCTTCGATGATGCTGACACGCTCCTGTGGGCCGACCCCGGCGACCCGGCGGGCCTGCGGCGCGTCCTCGACGACGCGGGTGGGCGCATCACCTGGGTGCAGTTGCCGTGGGCAGGCATCGAACCCTACGCGGGGGTGCTCGACCATGATCGAATCTGGACCTGCGCCAAGGGGGTCTATGCCGAACCGGTGGCGGAGATGGCCCTGACGCTCATGTTGACTGCCATGCGTGGCGTCGACCGCTACGCCCGTTCGACCCGGTGGCTCGAAGCCGGGCACATGGGGGTCAACCTGAGACATGCCAAGGTGACGATCCTCGGTGGGGGTGGGATCACCCGGGTACTGCTGCGTCTGCTCGAACCCTTCGACGCCGAGGTGACCGTTGTCCGCAGGAACCCCTCACCGATCCCCGGGGCATACCGGGTGACCGCCTCGGGAGCCGAAGATGTCGACAACGCCCTCCGAGGTGCCGACGCCATCATCCTGGCGCTTTCCCTGACCCCTGAAACGACCGGCTTCATCGATGCCCGGCGGTTGGCCCTCATGGGTCCCGACTCGGTTCTCGTCAACGTGGCCCGGGGAGCCCACATAGTGACCGATGACCTGGTCGCAGCACTTCGGGCCGGAACGATCATGGGAGCCGGCCTGGACGTGACCGATCCCGAGCCACTACCTGATGGCCATCCGCTGTGGACGATTTCGAACTGCATCATCACCCCACATGTGGGAAACACACCCGAGATGGCCCGGCCACTGTTGGCCGAACGCATCACCGAAAACGTCAGGCGTTGGACAGCTGGAGAGGAACTACTGGGTTTGATCGACGTGGAGCGCGGCTACTGACCCCTTCGGCAGCACGGTCCCGGATTGCAGGCCATAGGGTTCCGGGATGGACCGACAAGTGCTGACCGCAGAGTTCGACCTTACCGACGGGTGGCGATCATCACCGGTGGGAGCCGCGGGATCGGGCGTGCGATCGCCGGCGGATTCGCCGCCATGGGCGCCAGGGTCGTGATCTCGAGCCGCAAGGCCGAGCGTGTGACACTGCGGTCTCCGAGATCCGCTCCGAAGGTGGCGAGGCGACCGCGTTCGCGGCCCACATGGGCGACCCCGAGACACCGGAGGCGATCGTGGCGGCTGCGATCGAGGCCTACGGTTGCGTCGACATCGTGGTCAACAACGCGGCCAACGCACTCGCCCAGGCAATCGGAGCAATGACTCCCGAAGCGATGGCCAAGTCATGGGAGGTGCAACATGTCGTGGTCCCGTGCTGTTGGTCCAGGCCGCACTCGAGCACCTCCGGGCGAGCGACCATGCAGCGATCCTCAACGTGACAACGGCCGGGGTCTACACCACCGGGGCGTCAGTCTCCTTGTATGTCGCTGCCAAGTCCGCGATGACCTCCATGACACGCTCGATGGCGGCCGAGTTGGCACACGACCACATCCGTGCCAATGCACTCGCGCCTGGCAGCGTCGCCACCCTGATGATGTTGAGCAATCCCCGAGGAGTTCCAGCAGACCGCCATCGATTCGCAGCTCATCAAGCGCCTCGCCGATCCCGACGAGATGGTGCCACCGGCGTTGTTCCTGTGCAGCGACGCATCGAGTTTCATGACCGGACACACGCTCATCGTGGACGGCGGAATGACCGTCAACTGAGCGTTCATCCGCCCCGGTAGTCCACCCTGGCAACCGCCCGCTGGGTACCGACCCGACCTTCGGCAGCGAGACTCAAGCGTCCATGACGCCGAACCCACATCGCGACTCGACGTTCATACGCGCCGCCCGCAGCCAACCGGCCGATCACACTCCGGTCTGGTTCATGCGCCAGGCCGGACGATCCCTACCGGAGTACTTCGACGTGCGCGGAGAGGGAAGCATCCTGCGCGCCATCGCAGACCCGGACCGCGCCACGGAGATCACCCTGCAACCCGTGCGCCGCTACGGAGTCGACGCGGCAATCCTCTATTCCGACATCATGACCCCGGTACACGCGATCGGTTTCGGAGTGGACATCGAACCCGGGGTCGGACCGGTTGTAGAGCATCCTTTCGCCAGCCGGGATGATCTCACACGCCTCCGTCCGCTCGAACCAGACCTCGACACGCCGTACGTGATCGAGACCGTTCGCAACCTCGTTGGTGAGTTGGACGTACCACTCATCGCATTCGCCGGGGCGCCGTTCACCGTGGCCAGCTACCTGCTCGAAGGCCGCCCCACCCGCACCTGGATACGCACGAAGTCACTCATGCACAACGATCCCGGGCTCTGGGCCGACCTCGTGGACCGGTTGGCCGACCTGGCAATTGCCTCACTGCGCTCACAGGTGGAAGCCGGCGCATCCGCGGTGCAATTGTTCGATTCCTGGGTCGGCACTCTCTCTCCTGCGGACTACCAGCGGTTCGTGTTACCCGCGAGTTCCAAGGTTCTTGCCGGGGTGGCCGATCTCGATGTTCCGCGCATCCATTTCGGCACGAACACCGGAGAGCTACTCGGCTTGATGGCAAGCGCAGGAGCCGAAGCCGTGGGCGTGGACTGGCGCACTCCCCTGGATGCCGCCCGCGACCGCGTGCCGGAGGGAACCGCCCTGCAGGGCAATCTTGATCCTGCATTGGTGGTGGCGGGATGGGAAGCCACCAGGCCCGCAGCCGACGATGTCCTCGCCCGGGGCGCAGACCCACGCGGCGGTCACATCTTCAACCTGGGACACGGGGTGATGCCCGAAACCGATCCAGGCGTTCTCGAGTCGCTCGTTGCCCACGTGCACGCCCGAACGGCACGGACACCCACGAGCGCGACCTGAGCCAGTTGTGCGACCCGACGACCCACGAGAACCGCTTCCACGACAGAGGAGCACATCATGAAGCGCGGCCTGCTGGTGATGGCCTACGGCTCACCCACCTCACCGGGGCAGATCGAGGAGTACTACACCGACATCCGGCGGGGTCGTCCACCCAGTCGGGAACAGCTCACCAACCTCGTGGACCGCTACGAAGCGATCGGTGGCACGTCGGCTCTGGCCGAACGCACTGCCGAACAGGTCCGGGCGCCTCGAAGCTGCGCTGGGCCGATCCGGCGATCCGTCCGCTGATGATGACGACGGGTGGGTCGTGGCGCTGGGGACCAAGCACAGCTCGCCGGCGATAGCCGATGGAGTGGCACGACTGCTCGACGCCGGAGCAACGAGCATCGTGGGGCTGGTGCTGGCTCCGCACTACTCCGGTGCCAGCGTCGGCGAGTACCACCGGCAGGCGATGGTGGCCGTCGATGCGACGACCTCAACGACAGCGGCGCAGTCGATCACGTACCGCCGCATCGACAGTTGGCACAGTCTCGACGAACTGCTCGACTTCCATGCCACACAGATCCGCCGACACCTCGCAGGGATGCCTGACCGAACGAAGGTCGTGTTCACTGCGCACTCCCTACCGGAACGGGTATTGAACGGTGACCCCTACCCGGACCAACTCCACGAGTCCGCAGGAGCTGCCGCAGCACGGGCCGGGCTGTCACGCTGGGCCGGTTGGGGCCTTGGATGGCAATCCGCTGGAGCCACCCCCGAGCCGTGGCGTGGACCGGACCTGCTGCAGATCATCGATGACCTGGCCGACACCGGCCGCAGCGATGCAATCCTGGTCGTACCCCACGGCTTCACCTCCGAACACCTCGAAGTGCTCTACGACCTCGACATCGAGGCCGCCGAACGCGCGGCCCGGGTGGGCCTGACCTTCGGGCGGACATCCCCGGTGAACGACGAGCCGACAGTCATGGCCGCAATCGCAGCGATGGTACGCAATGTGGCTGGCGCCCGGGACACCAACCCGTCGACGGAGATTGCCGGCTCAGCAGGCAGCTCCGACCCGGAAGGCTCCTGAATGGCGGACATCGCCGGCCGGACAGCAATGCCTGCCGACCGCACCCCGGAACCGATTGGCCCGGACCTGTTGGTGATCGGGGGTGGCATCACCGGGTTGGCAGCCGCATGGGAGGCCATCCGACAGGGCCGCTCGGTGACGTTGTTGGAAGCTGGGAGTCGCTTCGGAGGGCTGATTCGAACTTCGGGGATCGACCTTCCCGATGGTTCCACTCTCACCATCGACGAGGCTGCCGACGCGTTCCTGGCGAGAGTGCCCGACGCGGTGGAACTGTGCCACGAACTCGGGCTGTCAGCTCGGTTGACCCAGCCGGCCACCACCAGGGCAATGGTGTACACGCCCGATGGTCTGCGCTGGTTCCCAGCCGATTCGGTACTGGGCGTGCCGCTCCACGTCGAAGCACTCGAAGCCAACGGCCTGCTGAGCGATGACGGTCTGGCTGCGGTTCGTGCCGAGGCCGGCCGCAACGATGAGCCGCCCGGCGGCGACATCTCCGTGGGTGAACTGTTGCGCAGCCGCTTCGGCGACGAGCTCGTGGATCGGTTGATCGGCCCGTTGCTCGGGGGCATCAGCGCAGGTGATGTGGACTCCATGTCCCTCAGAGCCACGATGCCGCAGTTCGCCGACGCAGTGAAGTCTGCCGGAAGTCTGTCCGACCGACTGCGCCGCGGCCGGAGAGCCGTTCCCGAAGGTCCCGTTTTCCATGGGCTGGTCGGCGGCACACAGGTGCTCGTGGATACCCTGGTCGACCGCCTGCGAGCCAGCGGCGCGGACCTGCGCACCGATACTCCCGTCCAGAAGCTCACGGCCGACGACCTGGCCGAGCGGGACGTGGTGGTGACGACCGGGGCCACACCAGCGGCGCAGCTCCTCACGTCGTTCAGCCCAACCGCAGCCCGACTCCTCGGGAGCATCGAGACCGCATCCGTGGCACTCGTCACGCTGGTCTTCGACAGGTCTGAGCCCGCGGTACAACGTTGCGTGGACCCCGAAGCGAGCGGATTCCTCGTGCCGCGGGACGCCGGATTGTTCATGACCGCTGCGTCGTGGGGATCCAACAAGTGGACCAACTGGGACGACGGCCGCCACTTCGTGGTGCGCGTGTCAGCAGGCCATCGCCATGATCGCCGGGTGGAACAGATGAACGACACCGAGATCACCGAAAGAGTCCTCGGCGACCTGGGCGTGACCAGCGGGCTGGACGCCTCGCCGGTGGCCACACGGGTGTCACGTTGGCCAGGGGCCTTCCACCAGTACGACGTGGGACACCTGGAGCTGGTCACCCGGATCGAAACAGCGGTACGGGTCGATACCGATGACCAGATTCGAGTGGCAGGGGCGGCCTATCGAGGCGTGGGAATCCCCGCATGCATCCGCTCCGGGCGGGACTCTGTCAAACCTCGGCGACGTTGATCGTGAACACCCCTGAAGGGTGGACATCGCACTCGCCGGTGAGGGTGCCCGGGGTCGTGAACTCCATCGCCACCGTCCGGTTCGCGGGTACCCAGAAGATCCCGACGGCAGCCCCGCGGTTGTCCTCGTTGACGATGCGAATGCGCTCGCCGACCTTCACGTTGAGCTCGGATGGAACGACTTCCACATCCTCACCCCCGTCAAGGCGACGCCCGGTGCCGAAGGGGATCACATAGTCGTAGTCGTAGGTTGCAGCGTCGGAATCCACGACCTTCAACTCAGGTGCCTCGGATTCCGGCGACCCTCCGCAGGACCCGGCAATGAGCGCTACCAGAACTGCGAGCAAGAGCGTTGCACGCGCCGAAGCCGTTCCCATGTACCACGCACTGCGGTGGGACCTGTTCCTGTACGACATTTCGTGACCCTTTGACACCGGGCGTCCGGAGAACATCAGGCCTCCTTGACCTCCGCGGTGACGGTCTTCGTGGCACCACTCTCGAAGTTCAGAGTCACCTTGAGGCTATCGCCCACGACCAGGTCCTCCTGTAGGCCGAAAACCATGACGTGGTAGCCGCCCGGCTCGAGCGTGACCGTCCCGCCCGCGGGGATCGGAATTGAATCGACGGGCTTCATCGTCATCATCCCGGTGCCTTCGGTCGTGGTGTCATCACTGCCACCCATGTCACCGGAACCCATATCAGTGCCGTCGTCCATCGTGGTCTCGTGGATCTCGACCTTCTCGGCCACGCCCTCGGGCAAGTCCACTCCGGTGAGAGCGTCTTCGGTGTCGCCACCCTTGAGCGTCATGTAGATGGCGGTGTTGCCATCCTTGGAGCCCGGGCGGGCCCACACGTCGGAGATGGTGACTTCCGCTGCTGAATCGCTCGGCGGGTTTCTCGGTGGTCGTACCCGAACTCGACGAGTCGCTGCTGCTGCAGGCCATCAGAGGGCCTGTCGCGACGAGCGCCACTGTCGCGGCGCCGACGAGTATCCGCTTGGTGAAGGGACCGGTACTGACTGCCATGTGTCTCTCTCTTGGGGCCAAGGGCCGCCATAGGGGGTTTCAATTAGACCGCTTGATCTCGATTGGCTGATGCTCTGCCTCAGGATCGCTCCTCCTACTGGCTCCGCTCTGTTGCCAGCAGGGATTTCACGTCTCGGGTCATCGACTCGGCGGTGGTCCCGAAGGGCCACACCATCACCACGTGGCCCGAGTCGTCGACCGCGTACAGCTGGCCGGTGTGGGACACCTCGACCTCGCCCTCATCGTTGGTGGTCACCTCGAAGTCGGCACCGAACGCGTCGGCTGCTTCGCGGAGTTGCGCCTCATCGTCGGTTCGCAGCGCCATTCCGTCCTCACCGAAGTTGTGGACGTAGTCGGTCAGCACCTGGGCAGTGTCACGGTTGGGGTCGATCGTCACCATCGCCATGCCGACATCTGCCGCGTCATCGGCGGGCAGGGCCTCTCGGACCTTGCGAATGTCCGACATCGTGGTCGGACACACATCCGGGCAGAACGTGTACCCGAAGTAGATGAGGTTGAGACCGCCCGGTTTGGCCGCCATGTTGAAGGTCTCGGGACTGCCGGTGCCCGCGACATCGGCCACGGGCAGGTCCACGGCGCTGACGTCGTGTGGCGGATCGATCACGTAACCCGAGTAGGTGTCCACGTCGGACCCGGCGGATGCATCCTCGGTGGCTCCACCCTTGGAACACGCAACAGCGACCAGCGTCACTGCTGCGATCAGCGACGCGAGCCGGAAACCGCGGTTGCTTAACATGGCTCCAGACTGGTGCGTTGTGTACGCAACGTCAATTCACCTCCACGGCCCGTTCCGCGCTCTGTGGCGGTGGCAGAGCCACCGCCACAGAGCGCGGAACGACGCAATCGCGTTGGTCGGCCTCGCTTCGCTCGGAGGCTCCCCGGATGCGAAGATCATCCGATGTCCGGGAACCGCTCCAGTGGGGAATTGATGAGCTGGAGCCGATCCCTCGGAACACTGTCTTCCGGGGGGTTGTCCGTCGTCGCGGGACTCCTGATCTGTTTCGCGCTGCCGCCGTGGGGATGGTGGCCACTTGCCCCGGCCGGCATCGCCTTGTGGTTGTGGCTCCTCGACGGAGCGCACCTCCGGCGACGCATCTGGATCGGATGGATGGTGGGCATCGGATGGTTCGGCCCTTCGACGCTGTGGATGTGGGGGCTGACAGAACTCGGCTACCCGTTGGGCGTGGTGTTCGGGTGGGGACCGATGGTCGCAGCCACCGCCGCGGTCGTGCCCGGTGACCGACGACGGTTCCTGGTGTTGCCGGCCGCGATCGTGGCCCTCGAATGGCTCCATTCGCTCGGACCCTTCGGTGGCGTTCCCCTGTCGTTGTTGGGCATGAGCCAGACCCGTACCCCCCTGTTGCCCATCGCACGCCTGGGAGGTGTGATCCTGCTCGGAGCAGCGGTCAGTGCCCTCGGTGTGGCCCTCTACCTGGCGGTCCTGCATCGTCAGTGGAAGGCTCCGCTTGGGATCATCGCGGCGTTGGGAATCCTCGCCACGGCGGGTGCTCTGTGGCCACTGGGGGACCCTGTCGGCTCGATAACGGTGGCTGCGGTCCAGGGCGGCGGCCCCCAGAACACCCGCTATGTGGTCGGGGAGGAACCCGAGGTGTTCGCCCGACACCTCGAAGCAACCCGCCGGATCCCGGCCAATGACGACGTGGATCCCGCGGACCGGATCGATCTGGTGGTGTGGCCCGAGAACGCCATCAACGTCGATGGGGATTTCGGGAACGACCAGTGGCGCCAGGAGGTCGCTACCGAAGCCGCTCGCATCGGGGCACCGATCGTGGTGGGAGCCGTGGACGATTCTCCGCTCGGACAGGACCGCTTCGAGAACTACGTGGTCGTCGTCAACCCCGACGGTTCGCTCGGTGACCGCTTCGACAAGATCCGCCGTGTGCCCTTCGGTGAGTACGTACCCCTGCGGTCCCTGTTCGAACCGTTCGCCCGTGCCAGTCTCCCGGGACGCGACCAGGTTCCGGGTGACCAGATTCCACCCTCCGCCTACCCCGGTGGCGACCACGGGGTCATCGATACCAGTGCAGGGCCGATGGCGATCGTGATCAGTTGGGAGGTGTTCTTCTCACGACGGGTCCGCGAAGGGGTCCGCGCAGGCGGCCAGGTGGTCCTCAACCCGACCAACGGTTCGAGCTACTGGCTCACCCAGGTCCAGACCCAGCAGATCGCCTCCTCGCAACTCCGGGCGATGGAGAGTGGCCGCTGGGTCGTTCAGGTGTCGCCGACCGGGTTCTCCGCTTTCGTGGATCCCGATGGCGGCGTGCACCAGCGAAGCTCGGTGTCCCAGGACGCCGTCATCACGCGCACGATCGACAGATACGACTCGACGACTCCTGCACAGGCCCTGGGCGCCCTCCCCCCGCTCCTGGCTGCCGCGATCGCGGTTGGAGTCGCCCAGCGGAAGCTCCGCGACGATCCTGACGAATCCGAATCAACCGAGACGGAGGCTCCTGTCGGCACCTGAACACCGGCGTCGGGGCGACGAAAGGGCGGCCGGGGCCCACGACCCCCACCACAAGTCGGACCGCGCCGCAGGAACACCAGTTCGACATGGTGCTTCGCGAAATGGGACCAACGGTCCACAGTAGCTAACGTTGCGCATCATGTCTGGCGCCAATAACAGCCCGCTATCCACCGGGCTGAACACCGGTGCCGAGCCCACCTCCCGCGAGGGAACCTCCCGGCTCAACGGGGCCGGTCCCGACGACCCCCTGCGCATCGCGTACCTCACCTACCGGGGAAAACCCCATGTGGGTGGTCAGGGCGTCTACACCCGCCACCTCACCAAGGCTCTGGCCGATCTGGGGCATCACGTCGAAGTGCTCTCGGGCCAGCCGTACCCCGAACTCGATGAGCGCGTTCCACTCGTGAAGCTCCCCAGCCTGGACATCTACAACGACTACTTCCCGATGCGCATGCCAGGCCTCTGGGAACTCAAGGACCGTTGGGACTGGCTCGAGGTCACGTCGTTCTCATCGGGGACATTCCCCGAACCGCTGGCATTCTCGATGCGGGCGTGGGACCACCTTCGTCGCCGCACCAACGAGTTCGACCTGGTGCAGGACAACCAGTGCCTCGGGTACGGCCTGCTCGCGATGGAACGCTCCGGGTTGCCTGTGCTGGGCACCATCCACCACCCGATCACCGTCGACCGGCGTCTGGAGATAGAACACGCCGAGACCCGTCGGGCACGTTGGGGCAAGGCCCGCTGGTATGCGTTCACCAAGATGCAGACCCGTGTGGCATCTCGCCTGCGGCGGGTGATCACTGTGTCGAAGAACTCGATGGAAGACATCGTGGCCGACCACCAGGTGTCTCCCGGCCGCCTGTTCGTGGTTCCGGTCGGAGTGGACCCGGAACTCTTCAAGCCGCTCCCCGACATCGAACGTAAGACGAACCAGATCATCTCCACGGCGAGTTCCGATGTGGCGATGAAGGGTCAGCAGTACCTCCTCGAGGCCCTGGCCAAGGTCCGCGCGGACCGCCCGGAGTTGAACCTGAACCTCGTGTTGGTCGGCAAGCTCAAGGACGGCTCCCCGGCGCACCGCACGATCGATGAACTCGGCCTGGCCGACGCAGTCGAGTTCGTCTCGGGCGTGACTGACCAGCGCATCGTCGAGCTGTACAACGAATCTGCCTGCGCCGTGGTGCCATCGCTCTACGAGGGATTCTCGTTACCGGCCATAGAAGCCATGAGCACCGGAGCGCCGCTGGTGGCTACCACCGGCGGCGCATTGCCCGAGGTGGCTGGACCCGACGGTGAGACCTGCTATGCAGTCGCACCTGGCGACAGCAGCGACCTGGCACGCGGGATCATGGCCGTCCTGGACGATCCAGGAGCAGCCGAGGTGATCGGCAAGGCCGGTCGCGAACGCGTGATCCACCGTTGGAGCTGGCGCCGCACCGCCGAACAGACCGTCGAGCACTACCGGGCGACGCTCGAGCTTCCTGCGCTCAGAGCGGGGGCCCGCGGATGAACCGGCTCGCAATGGAAACCACCCACTGCATCGTCACCGCCTCCGGGGCGGCACCCTCTGCACCGAGAAAACCTCAGACAGCGCGTCCGATCGCAACGGACCCGCAGACAGGAGAGCTGTCGTGCTGACCGTTGACTATGACCGGCTGGAACTTTCCGCAGGCGATCTCGTGTTGGACATGGGTGCCGGCGCGGGACGCCACTCGTTCGAGTGTTTCCGTCGTGGAGCCCAGGTGGTTGCACTCGACTACGGCTTCGAGGAGCTCACGCCGGTCGGCGCCCTGATGGCCGGGATGCTCGCCGAGGGGGAGGCTCCAGCGGAAAGCCTCGGCGCATGCGTCAACGGCAACGCTCTGTGCCTGCCGTTTCCCGACGACACGTTCGACCGCATCATCTGCTCAGAGGTACTCGAACACATCTCTACCGATACCGAGGCGATGGCCGAGCTCCACCGCGTTCTGCGGCCGGGTGGGATGCTCGCCGCGACGGTCCCTTCCTGGCTACCCGAGAAGATCTGCTGGGCACTGTCGGCCGAGTACCACGCACCGCTGTCACCGGGTGGCCACGTCCGCATCTACACCGAGGCGCAGCTCAAGGCCCGACTCGGCGACGCCGGATTCGACATACGTGGCTCCCATCGGGTGCATGCCCTCCACTCCCCCTACTGGTGGTTGCGCTGCGTGGTTGGCCCCACCAACGAGAACAACCCGTTGGTTCACGCCTACCACGACCTGCTGGTTTGGGACATGGTCGACCAACCTGTGGTCACCCAGCTCGCGGAGAAGGCGCTGAGCCCCGTGCTCGGCAAGAGCATCGTGATCTATGCCCACAAGGCGGAGGCGCCGCGAAAGAAGGCGACCGCCCGCAAGGCACCTGCCAAGAAATCCACCAGCCGGAAGACAGCTTCCAAGAAGGAGTCCAGCAATGCCTGAGGCCCCGAACTTCCTTGTCGACCTGGGCGATTCGGTGAGCACCGCAGAGTTGCAGGCGACCGTCGACGCAATCGTCGATTGGCAGTTGCCCAGCGGCATGGTGCCCTGGTTCCCAGGTGGTCACGCCGACGCCTGGAACCACACCGAAGCACTCATGGCGATGATGCTCGGCGGCCACCGCGATGCAGCTGAATCCGGCTTCGAATGGCTGCAGAAGATCCAGCGGGACGATGGTTCCTGGCACCAGTACTACCTGGCCGACCGGGTGGAACAGGACAAGCTGGATGCCAACTGCGTGGCCTACGTGGCCGCTGGAGTGTGGTTCCACTGGCTCTGCTACCGCGACCGCGGCGCACTGGAGTCGATGTGGCCGATGATCGAGTCATCGGTGGAGTTCGTCCGTAACCTGCAGACCCACCGGGGCGAGGTCCTGTGGGCACGCCACAACGACGGCACTCCATGGACCTTCGCCCTTCTCACGGGATCCTCATCGATCGGACACAGCCTGCGATGCGCAATCGCCATCGCCGAGGAACTGGGCCATGAGCGACCTGCCTGGAGACGATCCGCTGCACGCCTGGCTCGCACCATCCGCGACGAACCCGACGCTTTCGCACCCAAGCATCGCTGGGCGATGGACTGGTACTACCCCGTGCTCACCGGGGCCGTGGTGGGTGAAGCGGGTAGGGAGCGGCTCGCCAACAGACGCGACGCTTTCGTGATCGAGAACTGGGGGATCCGCTGCGTGTCGGATCGTCCGTGGATCACTGCCGCAGAAACCTGCGAGTGCGCGATGGCACACCTGGCTGTGGGTGAAACCGACTGGGCTCGTCGACTGTTCGACTGGGCGCAACGCCTGCGCAGCGACAACGAGCGCTACTGGACCGGCATCGTCGTGCCGGAGGAAGCGCACTTCCCCGGCGGTGAGCAGTCCACCTACACGGCCTCTGCGATCGTGTTGGCGGCCGACGCCCTCGCTGGCAGATCACCCGCGTCGGGACTGTTCACGGACCACCAGAAGCTCCCCGCAGTCCTCGACACCGAGTTCGACGTCGAGACCGCCCCCGCCTCAGATCAATCTGATGTCTGAGCGCCGTGGGGCTCCGGCAAGGCCGATCCGCATCGTCGGATACCTGACGATCATCGCCGCAATCGCGGTTGCGCTGACAGTGGGCCTGGTGGGCTCCGTCGGCGCCCGTGAGGTTGGCCCCACAGGAACCCCTGACCCGAGCCCGACGACCGAGTACGTGCCGGAAACCACCTCCACACTGCCTGCAGGTGGCGAACTCGGCCACATCGTGCCGCGTCCCAACTCGGGACAGGCACCGGAGACCCCGGGTGACCCGGGTGGAACCGAGCAGGTCGGGCTGTTCTGGGCCCTTCTGGTCGTGACGGCCGGAATCACCGTGTTCGTGTGGTGGCGCTCCCGGATCGCCCGCGGAAAACGCGATGCCGCGGGCAAGGATCCGGTCACCCTGGCCAAGCAGTCCGGTGGCGATGTACGCAAGCCCCGTCCACCGGGCATCGTCGACTGACGGCCCATCTCGGATCCGCAGGTCGAACCCGCGCCACCTCAAGTGGTTCAGCGGACGCGACGCAGAATCCGCAGGGACCCCACCGCTCGTTCCTCGGTGAAGTTGCCGGACTCGATCGCGGGCAGGTAGATCTTCTCGAACGGTGGTCGCCCACCGTCGGCGGGATCCGGGAACACGTCGTGTACAGCGAGAACACCACCCGGCGCGACCATCGGTGACCAACACCGGTAGTCCGCTGCAGCAGGTTCCTCGCCATGGCCACCGTCTATGAACACCATCGCGGCCGGTGTGGACCACCAGGCAGCCACGCTCTGCGAGGTGCCGACCAGAGCAGTGACGACGCCCTCGAGTCCGGCCTCGAACATGGTGCGCCTGAAGATGGGAAGGGTGTCCATCACGCCGAGTTCTTCATCCACGAGGTCGGGCTCATGATGGGCCCACCCTGCCTGGTTCTCCTCGGACCCACGGTGATGGTCGATGGTCACGACCACCGATCCGGCCTGTTTGGCAGCAGCGCCCAGGTAGACGCTCGACTTTCCGCAGTAGGTGCCGACCTCCACGATAGGGATCGCCGCGCCGGGGCGGGACTCCATCGCTCCGAGCGCGTCGAGTGCCGCCTCGTACAGGGCCAGGCCCTCGTCGGGCGGCATGAAACCGCGGGCACGTTCAGCGATGCTGAGGAGTTCAGGGTTCATTCGGTGCCTCGGCCGTTGGCATGTTGCGAAGGAAGGTCAGCGTTCTCGAAAGTGGGATTTCAGCGAGATGTGAATCCGGGACGGTCAGATCGGCAGGTCGCCGTGCATCATCTCGAGGTCGTCCTCATCGGGAGCCTCGCCGTCGTGGGTCACCTTGAAGAGCCACTTGTCCAGAATGAAGTAGCGGGCCAACCAGACGATCCCGAAGCCCACCAGCTGGGCGAAGAACACTGCCACGCTCTCGAACCATCCATGACTGTCGATGGCGGCGTCCACCACATATGTGAGAAGCGTTGCGAGACTCACCCCGAGCATCGCGGCAACCCAGAAAACGATGACCTGGGTTCGCAAACCGTCACTGGAGGTGTGCTTCCACACCAGGTACTTGTTGGCAAAGAAGTTCGGAATCGTGAGTATCGCGGCGCTGACTATCGAAGCCTTGGTCCAGTTCGGATCGCCTCCGTTGTTGAACACGAAAGCACCGAAGATCTGGATCAACACCTGACCCAGCGGGACGAACACCAGCGACACCCCCGCATAGCGGAGCTGCTTGCGCCCTTCGTCGGTTCGGGCGTGTTCCCGCAGAGCTGCGGCGGTCGGCTTCATCACACGCGAGGTTACCCAAGGCTGGCCCTCCGAGCCCTGCCGGGGCATCCCAGCGGGCAGAATGGCCCAGTGAACAGTGATCCGATGAGCAGTGACCCGACCAGCGGCGGCACCCCCGGTGAGGGCACCGAGGGCCAAGGCACAGCGGCAATGGGCGAGATCGACCAGGGTGCGGTCGACAGCCTCATCGCGCTGTTGGACCTCGAACAACTCGAGGTCAACATCTTCCGGGGCATCAGTCCCGCCGAGGACCGTCAGCGGGTATACGGCGGGCAGGTGGCCGGCCAGGCCCTGGTCGCTGCGGCCCGGACAGTGGGCGGCGAGTTCCACGTCCATTCGCTGCACGCCTACTTCCTGCGAGGCGGCGACCCGAGTGTTCCGATCATCTATGAGGTGTCCCGTATCCGCGACGGCCGCACCTACGCCACCCGCCGCGTGGAGGCCATCCAGCACGGTCGTCCGATCTTCCACCTCTCTGCCAGCTTCGGGCTCCTCGAAGGAGGCTTCGACCACCAGTTCCCCATGCCCGAGGACATCCCGACCCCCGAGTCGCTACCCGATTTCCGCACCCGGATGGCACCGTTCAAGGATGAGATCGGCGACCTGGTACGACAGTCCGCGACCGCTCGACCTGCGCTACTGCGAGTCCAGCCCGTGGGAACGCAAGGAGAAACTCCCGCCTTTCCAGAACGTCTGGTTGCGGGCCAACGGCACCCTCCCCGATGACCCGGTGCTACACATCTGCATCCTGACCTACGCCTCGGACATGTCCCTGCTGGACACGACCCTCGGTCCCCACGGCGAATCGTTCACCGCGGGAGACGTGTTCATGGCCTCGCTCGATCACGCCATGTGGTTCCATCGACCGTTCCGGAGCGATGAATGGTTGCTGTACGCCCAGGACACCCCGAGCGCATCCAACGGGCGGGGCCTCGCCCGCGGGCTGGTCTTCACCCGTGCGGGGACGCCTGGTGGCTTCGGTCATGCAGGAAGGCGTCATCCGCAAGATGCGCGAGAAGGGATCGCAATGACCCCACCGGCATCCCCCGGAGCACCCGCAGGGCAGCACCTCGTCGCCTCTGGTCGGCCTCAGCGGGGTTGGCGCTCTGTGCTCTCGTCGGTCTCTCGTGCACTTCGTCCGATGACTCGTCGGGTCCGGACATCTCCGGGGCGGATACGTCCGGGACCGCCACATCCGGTAGTGCCACCTCCTCTGAGAACGGCGACACCGCTGGGACTGTGGATCTGGCGCTCGTGGACACCCGGGCGGACGTGGAAGCACCCACGGACGCACATCCGGTCGACGGATTCACTCCTGGTCGCCGAGCGTGCCGGCAAGGTCATCGAGCTGACGCCCAACGACGACGGGACCTATGACGTGGCAGGCACCGTGGTCGACCTCACCGACGCAGGTCGGAAGCACCGAGGCAGAAAAGGGTCTCCTGGGACTCACCACCGACACCGCCGGGGAGCACCTGTACGTGAACCACACGCGCGCCTGCTGACGGCGCGACGGTGGTCGTCGAGTTCCCGCTGAGGGTGAGCCCGGATCGCTCCGGGCCGGCGAGCCACGGGAACTACTCAGGATCGACCAACCGTTCGCCAACCACAACGGCGGCGACCTCGCGTGGGGTCCCGATGACATGCTGTGGCTCGGCACCGGCGACGGTGGGGCGCGGCGGATGACCCCGATGGGCGTGCACAACGGCTGACCGACCCTCTGGGCAAGATCCTCCGGCTCGATCCTTCACTGGACGGCTCCGGGGTCGCCCTGGCGCCACCGGACAATCCGTATGCAGACGATGCCGACGGGTCACGGCAGGCGAGGCCAACCCGCTGATATGGGCACGCGGGGTGCGCAACCCCTGGCGCATCAGCTTCGACTCCGCGCACGGGGACCTGTGGATCGCCGATGTCGGGCAGAACAAGATCGAGGAGATCGACGTACTGCGCTCCGCCGACGGGTCTGGATCCCGGCGCCGACCTGGGATGGGACCGCCTCGAAGGCAACGAGCCCTTCGCCGACCCGGGTCCCACCGATGGCTGGCCGGACGACGATGCGCCCCTCGTCGCGCCGCTGTTCACCTACGACCATGCGCAGGGTTGTTCGATCTCGGGAGGTTTCGTCTACCGCGGGTCCGCTTCTCACTCGATCGACGGCGACTACCTGTTCACCGACTACTGCACAGCCACGTTCGAGCTGTGACCCAGGACGGCGACCGGTCGATCTCGGGACTGGAAGGCAGCAGCATCGTGTCGATCAATCCCGATGAGAACGGCGAACCGTTGGTTCTCGACACGGACGGCATCAGACGGATCCAACCCTCGTTCTGATTGTCCTCACGGTGCACCGGGCCACCGTCAGAACAATCAGAACGGGTGGGTCGTCCGAGGAGTAGCGTTGGCCCATGTACCGAAGTGCGCGTTGATCATGTTCCTACGAGCGTTCAGTCGCCTGTGGTGCCTCCTGTTCCGATGGAAGGTCATGCCCCTCGACCCATGAGGTACCGACGCCGTGTGTCGTGATCGCAGCTCCCCACACCAGCAACTGGGACTTCTTCGCACTCATCGCCAGTGCTCGCCTCAACGACGTCGACATCCATTGGCTGGGCAAGAGTCAGATGTTCACCGGCCCACTGGGCTGGCTGTTCCGCCACCTCGGTGGGGTGCCGGTCGACCGTTCCGCTCCCGGTGGCATGGTCGGCGAGATGGCATCGTTGCTGGACGCCGACCCGACCTGATGGTCGTAGTGCCGGCGGAGGGGACCCGTTCAGCTGCCGAGTACTGGAAGTCCGGCTTCTACCGGATCGCCAGCGGAAGCGCAGGTGCCCATACAGCTGTCCTATGTCGACGGCCCTACGCGCACCAGCGGATTCGGGCCGTCGTTCCTTCCGAGCGGCGACGCTTCAGCCGACATGGACCTGATCCGGCCTTCTACGCGGACAAGGACGGGATCAAGCCAGACCGTTTCGGAACCCCGCGGCTGCGCGAGGAAGAGTCGGCTCCAGCCCTCGGCTGATCACCCCGCGATCACTCCCGTGGGTCAGGCGCCCGCTTCGGCCCGAATGGAATCGCGCTCGGCTCTCGATCAGTGCCCGGCCTTGTCCCTCAGTTCACCCACGTCATCGAGCGGTGAGTCCTTCGGTGGATATGGGCGCCAGGACCCGCACCTCGGCGTTCGCCCGGCCGAACCGCCAGTCGTGTTTGCGCAGGGCGTTCCGGGTTCCGGTCACGCCAACGGGCAGGATCGGCACCTGAGCTCGATCGCCAGCCGGAACGCTCCATCCTTGAACTTGCGCATCTCAACCGGTCTCCGACCGGGTGCCCTCGGGAAAGATCATCACCGACACCTTGCGGTCGAGTGCCACCTTGCACAGGCTCCATCGCCCTGCCGGCGCTGTCACGGTCACCGCGCTCGAGGGGATGTCCTTGGACAACCGCATCAGCCAGCCGGCGAACGGGGATCTTGAACATCTCCATCTTCGAGAGCCACTTCATCTCCCACGGCAGGTGGCTGATCAGCAAGATGTCCACGAACGACTCGTGGTTGGACACCACCACATAGGGGTTCCTGGGGTTCTCCGGCATGGTTCCGGTCACGGTGAAGTGCCACAACGGATTCAGCTTCTGATGGGCCACCGGGCATCTTGCGATACAGGTATCCCGTCCACCAACGGGCCCGGTCGAAGGGCCAGGTGACCAGCCAGACGATCGGCATCAGAACAGCCCACACCACGACGCACGCACCGAACGACGAACCAGCCCCACACCGACATCAGGGTCACACCCAGACCGGCCTTCGGTTCATCCTCCTCGACGCTCTTCACATCCCTCGAACTCGGTTCCACGGTCGAACTCATGGATCGAACCATAGACGCCATCCGCCCGTCGGATCCGCGTGAGCGTCGCATTGTCGGGCGCGCCGCCGCACGGTCGGAGCGAAGCTGGTCAACCCCCGGGTTCGTACCGGTAGACGTTGGTGTCCCGCTCGACGAAGCCGAGGCGTTTGTACAGCCGGTTGGCGGCTTCGCGGTTGGGCGCGAGGTGAGGTCGACCGTGCGGGCACCGCGACGATCGGCGATCTCGATGGCATGGCGGTTGAGCGCAGCGCCCACGCCCTTGCCGCGTGCCGCTGCGTCGACAACCACGTCCTCGATCCAGGCCCGAATGCCCGTGGGTATCGGAAACACCACCAGAGTCATAGACCCCAGGATTCCCGTCTCGTCACGCGCCAGCAGCAGATGGCACGCCGGTGATCCGACGATATCGGCAAGCCGTTCCCGGGTAGGCGGGGGCGACGACGATGACAACTGTGGGACCAACCTCGCCATGGCGTCCACCAGATCGTCTGTCACTGTGGTGCATTCTTCGACACTCACTGAGGTGTCGCTGGGTAGGTCGGCGCTTGGTGATGCTGGCACATGAGGAGCCTAGGTGTAGGAGCCATCCGTACCGAAGACCGATACGGTTGACTCACATGGGGCATCTGCGCTGGGAACTGAAACCGCCATCCACTGTCACCGCATCGACCCATACGGTCATGGTGGCTGCCTTCACCGGCTGGAACGACGGCTCCGAAGCAGCCGGCGACACCTTGGATCACCTCTGGACCCAGTGGGGTGCCCAGCGGATCGCCGAGGTCGCTCCCGATGACTTCGTCGACTTCACGATGAGCCGCCCGACAATTGAACTGAGCGGCGGCATCCCATCTGACATCGAGTGGCCCAACACTGAGCTGGGTTGGTGCACGCCCTCACCGAAAGTCGCAGTCGTGCTCGTGAAGGGGCCTGAACCGGAACTGCACTGGCCCGCGTACTGCGACGCCCTGATCGAAGCCGCTGATGAGCTCGGCGTGTCCACCATCATCACACTCGGGGCCATGCTCTCGGATGTGCCGCACACGCGACCCGCACCGGTGTTCTGCGCGGCCCACGACGAACACATACTCACCTCGGTCAACCTTCCCAGGTCCAACTACGAAGGTCCCGTGGGCATACCGACCGTGCTGTCCGAGGCGGCCCACAAGCGCGGGTTCGAGTCGCTGGGCCTGTGGGCAGCCGTGCCTGGATACGCGGCCGGGGTACCGAGCATCAAGGGAGTGCTCGCACTCGCCGATGTGCTCGAATCGATCCTCGGAGCCGACGTCGACACAACGAAGCTCGCGCCGGTGGCCGACGACTACACGAGCTATCTCGACGATGTGGTTGCCGAGGATCCGGACACCGCCGAGTACGTCGAGCGGCTTGAGGAGGCCTACGACCGCGCCGACGAGATGGTCCTGGGATCCACAGGAAACCTGGTCGTCGAAGTGGAGGACTTCCTGCGCGGCCAGTGAAGTCCGCCGTCGGGGACCGCGGGCGTCCACAGATGCAGCGAATGGGACCAGGATCGCTCAGTGGCCCTGTACCGCGTCCAGTTCCTCGAGCAACGCCCGCGACAACTCCTCCTGCACCTCGACCGACTCGAGCCTGTTTCCGTCCGGAAGCGTCACGAAGAAGCTGTCGACCACATCCACACCCATTGTGTGAATACGTGCACCCTTGATCTCGAGGTCGAACTCTCCGAGCGCACGGGTGAGACGGTAGAGCAACCCGATGCTGTCGGGACCCACGACTTCCACGACGGTCGTATCAGTGGTGGTCTCGTTGTCGAAACGTACTGCCGGTGCGAACTGGCGCTCACCCGGATGGTGTTCCCGCTGCTGGGTCCGCGCGCGCTCGGCAAGGCGCGAACGCACCGCGAGGCGGCCACCGAGCGCCTTGGTCACGTCATCGGTCACACGTTCCCATGCCACAGCGCCGGTCGGACCGACCCGTACCGTGAACTCCTCCACCACGCGACCGCCGGCCGAGAACACGTTCGCGGAGAGCACATCGACGCCGTGAAGGGCGAGCACCCCGGCCAGACGGCAGAACGACCCACCGAGATCGTCATGGGCCACGCTCAGGCGGTCACCATCCGCATCGACGAGGACGCCAACGCCAGAGAGCAACTCATCCTGGGCAGCGTCGGGAAAGGACCGGCCTTCGCCAGAGGTCCCTGTACCGACCGTCTTCTCGACGGGCCCATCGCGAGGCCCTGACTTCTTCGATGACTTCGCCTTCCTGGACGACTTGGTCTTCCTGGACGAACTGGCCTTCCCGGTCGATTCTGTCGACCGAGTGGATTCTGCTGTCCGCGACGAATCGGCTGCCTCGACGGCCAACACGGTCTGGCGTGCCAGGCGGTCGATCAACTCGAATCGCCATGTCGAGATCGCTGCCGGACCCGTTGCAAGCGAGTCCGCCTTGGTCAGGGCACTCAGCAGAGCAACGCGCTCGATGACCTTGGGCCCATCCAGTGGCCCGCGCCCACCAGTGGCCGCGTCGTCCTCCGACCCGTCACCCGCCAGGCGTTCAGCCACGAACCGGGCTGTTGCCGGATCGTCGGGGTCGCGGCGTGTCGCCGTATCGGCCAGGAGCAGATGGTGGCGCACCAACACTGCGATCGTCTCCACCTCATCGGGGCCGAAACCCATGTGCCGTGCGATGTCAGCGGCGATCGAGGCGCCGCACTCGGAGTGATCACCGAGTTCGGGGTACGCCTTGCCGATGTCGTGCAACAGGGCTGCGGTCATCAGCACCTCGGGATGTTCGACCTGGTGGGCCAGCTCCGCGGCTTCCGCAGCCGTTTCCAACAAGTGCCGATCGACCGTGAATCGGTGGTAGGCGTTGCGCTGGGGCCGGCAAACACTCGGGCGCCATTGGGGGATGAGCCGTGTCCAGAGCCCCCTGAGTTCGAGCACCTCGATGACCTCGACTGCCGCATGCCCGCACAACAGCAGCTCTACGAACACCTCTCGGGCCTCCGGCGGCCACACCTCAGGTGGGGGCGGCGCGCCGACCAACGCGTTCAGGGTCGTGTAGCTGATCCGCTTGCGTTCGCGAGCCGCTACGGTCGCCACTTCGAGCATTGCGAACGCATCGGAGGGTGGGCGCATCTCGTCAACGAGGGTCACCCGCCCGTCACGAATGCACGCGTCACCCATGTAACGCTCATCGGGACCGCGGTCGACCAGGCGGCGAACACCGCGGGCCACGCGGGATGTCGACTCACCCCGTAGAACGATGTCGTACCAGGCTTCATCTGACGTTTGGGCGATTCTCCATCCGGCCTGGGCGACACGCGCCATGAGAGCATCCGCGTTGGGTTCGCCGAAGGTGACCGCGATGAGGTCCTGATCGGCGAGCGTGAGCGTGTCACCGGGACGTCCCGTCTGGCGATGCAACTCGACCCGGACGTCGAACAGCGCGTCGTGATCCACCCCGAGATCCATCCGGAGGTGCTTGTCCACCGTCGCTCCGGCGGCGAGCGCCCAGCTGAGCGCATGGACGTCACGCAGGCCACCGCGACCCTCCTTGAGCTCCGGTTCGAGAGCGAAAGCCACATCACCGGCCACGAGGTGGCGTTCTGCCACCGAGGTAGCCAACTCGCCCAACCACCGGCGGCCATGCTTGCGCCAATTTGCTCTCGCCCGCTCAGCGAGTTCCACGCTCAGCGCCTCATCGCCGCAGATGTGCCGGGCCGACAACAGCGAGGTAGCGGTCGCCAGATCCGTTGAGGCGAGCGACAACGTGTCCCTCAGGCTGCGGACGGCGTGACCCAGCTTCAGCCCTTCGTCCCATATGGGGTACCACAGGGCATCGGCGATGTCCTTCGGCACGTCACCCTTGTCGTAGACCAGGAGCAGGTCCAGATCAGACTGGGGGGCCAACTCACGGCGACCCTGACCTCCCAATGCCACCAGGGCCACGCCGCCGGCGTCCGTTCCCGGCACACCGGCGGCGTCAGCGAACAGCCCCCCGAGCCATGACTCCACACGGGTGGTCCATGCCTCGGCAAAGGCGCGACCGCGCAGGGAGTTGTCCTCGACGAGATCGCTACGCAGTAGTGGCATGGACATCAGGTGTCGAGGACGCGGACTCAGACCGCGTCGGCCCCGCGTTCTCCGGTTCTGATGCGAACCAGGTCCTCCACCGCAGACACCCAGACCTTCCCATCACCGATCTTGTCGGTGCGCGCCGAGGAAACGATCGTGTCTACGACGTCGTTGCACCTCGGCGTCATCGACGATCGACTCGAGGCGCACCTTGGGCAGGAAGTCCACCTGGTACTCGGTGCCACGGTAAGTCTCGGTGTGGCCTCCCTGGCGACCGAAGCCGCGCACCTCGGTGACGGTGAGGCCGACGACCCCGATTGACTTCAGGGCCTCCTTCACCTCATCCAGTCTGTGGGGTTTGATGATTGCTGTTATGAGTTTCATTGGTTTTCAACTTGTCCATTCTCTCGAGGGATCACTTGGTTCCTGATTGCTCAAGCCCGGGTTCCGCCAACTCGGCGATCCTCCTGGCTCCTGGGGGGTCAGCGAGCCATTGTGGACTCGCCCAGGTTGTATGCGGCTTCCGCGTGTTGGGAAATATCGAGCCCGGACACCTCCTCTTCCTCGGAAACACGGATTCCCATGGTCATGTCCATGATCTTGAGGATCGCGAACGTCACCGCGAACGAGTACACGATCGTGACCGTGTTGGCGATGAACTGTTCGGCCAACAGACCGAAGCCACCACCGTTGAAAAGGCCCGATTTGAAATCACCGAGCGCACCCGGGTAGGCGAAGAAGCCGATCAACAGCGATCCGACCAGTCCACCGACCATGTGCACGCCGACCACGTCGAGGCTGTCATCGAAACCGGCACGGAACTTGAGCCGCACCGCGAATGCGCAGATCACTCCTGCGATCGCACCGATCCAGATGGCAGATGCGACTGTTACGTACCCCGCCGCAGGCGTGATTGCCACCAGACCGGCAACGACGCCGGATGCGGCTCCCAGGTTGGTGAAGTGGCCATCCTGGACGCGTTCGACCAGCGACCAGGCGAGCCCGCCGGCGGATGCCGCCAGGAAGGTGTTGGCGAAAGCCTGTACAGCGACTCCATCGGTGAGTCCTCCGGCACCCGAGTTGAACCCGAACCATCCGAAGAAGAGGATCGCGGTGCCGAGCATGACCAACGGCATGGAGTGCGGCGGATGTCCCTCGGTCGGCCACCCCTTGCGCTTGCCGAGCACCAGCACGGCAGCCAGAGCCGCGATACCCGCGTTGACGTGGATCGCCGTACCCCCGGCGAAGTCAAGGGAGCCGCGCGCTCCGAGCCAGCCGGTGATCGCGCCGTCGGTGTCACTTCCGCCGTAGATCCAGAACGTGACCGGCACATACACCAGCAGACTCCACAGTGGCACGAAGAGCGCCCAGGCCCCGAAGCGCATCCGATCAGCCACTGCACCCGATATGAGCGCCGGCGTGATCGTGGCAAATGCCCCCAGGTAGATGACCGAGACCAGAGTTGCGCCCTGATCGGATCCGATGCCTGTGTTGGCCAGGTTTGCGAAGTCGAGGTTACCGAGGAACGAACCGTTGCCACCGAAAGCCAGGGAGTATCCCAGGAACACCCACACGATGGGAACGACCAGCAGCGCCCAGAAACTCATCATCAGCATGTTCCCGGTGTTGCGGGACCGGTCCATACCCCCGTAGAAGAACGCCAGACCCGGGGTCATGAACAAGACGAGCGCCGAACATATGAGTAGCCATGCTGTGGTCGCTGCATCCATTGTCGGGCCTCTCGTTTCTCAGGATCTGCACCGGTAGGTCCTGCTGATCAGTGGTTGAGTCTTCGGTTCCGAGTTTCGGCCTCGGAACCAGTCGGGCATCCTCATGGGACGCCTCGCCTACCGCACATTTCCTGTGACCATGCAGGCGTCGTTGCCCAATCAGTTGGGTGTGAACCTAGGGTCGCCGTGTTTCGGCGATGTTTCCGGCGTCGGGCATGCTAGTTACATGTGGAGATAAAATGGTTCCATGAGCGTGCGCGTCGATTGCCGTCACTACTCGAGTCGCACCGTGGGTACAGGTGAGTTGGTCCAGCGATGCAAGGTGGGTGCCGCCGAGACCATGCCCTTCGCGTGTCCTGAAGACTGCCTGTTCTTCGAGCCCCGCTCGATAACGGACGCGGGATGGGACCGCCGGGGCAACACAAACCCGGGCTGAGCGGTCCCGGCTCAGCGCGTGCCCTCGGCCCGACGACGGGCCAGATGGACGTGGGCCTTGGCGGCCCCCCAACGCAGTCCCGGTTCGTGGAGTGATTCGTCCACGTCCTCGAACGAGGCTGGCGTGAGGGCATAGTCATCGCCGGGAAACTGCCGTACATCGAAATCGTCGCGGACAACCGGGGGCACACCCAGCCGGCGCAACACCCCTGTCGGGTACCGCACTGCCGAGCGCAGGACCTCCAGGGGTGAACCCGGCTGTCGGTCGATATCGACCGACAACACCGATCGAACCTCGGTAGTCACCATGTCCGCCGCCCGATCGGCCGCATCCCCGGTGGCGGCGAGGGCCGCTTCGTCAAGAGTCATACCCGCCTGGGCACACCGGATGGTCACACAGCGTGTCACCCAACCCGCAACGGACGCCTCGATTGCAGCGACCAGTTCATCGGCGATTTGCTCGAGCCTCGCCTCGTCGGCGGCGAGGCCCGAATCAGCGCGACTGTCCGGGTCTCCCGGGTTGTAAGGGTCACCCACGATTCAGATCGACCTACCGGCCGATTCCCAGTGGGGGTCGCGCAGCTCGCGCTTGAGCAGTTTGCCGGTACCCGTACGCGGGAGTTCGTCGTGGAACTCGATCAACTTGGGACGCTTGTAGCCGGCAAGGTGTGCCTGACAGTGTTCGGTGAGCTCCACCCGCAGCTCTTCACTCCGGGCAACCGAGGGGGACAACTCAACCGCGGCTGCCACCGATTCACCCATCTCATCATCGGGAACACCGAACACCGCAACATCGGCCACGGCGACATGGTCCAACAGGACGGCCTCGATCTCAGCGGGATAGATGTTGACGCCACCCGAGATGATCATGTCGATCTTGCGGTCCGACATGAAGAGGAACCCATCGGCATCGAGGTAGCCGACATCGCCGAGGGTGCCCCACCCGTCGCGGTGGGCCGCATCGGTCTTCTCGGCATCCCCGTGGTACTCGAAGTCGGACCCCATCGTGGAACGGAACCAGATCTCTCCCGTGGTACCCGCAGGGCGATCCTGGCCGTCATCATCGAGGATCCTGAGCTCCATGTTGTCCATGGAGCGGCCCAGGCTGCCCGGGTGTTCCAGCCACTCGTCCCCGCTGATCATCGACAGGAATCCACCTTCGGTGCCCCCGTAGTACTCAGACACGACCGGACCCCACCACTCGAGCATTTCCCGTTTGACCCACTCCGGACACGGTGCCGCACCGTGGAACGCAACTGCCAGGCTCGAGCCATCGAAGGCTTCGCGTCGACCCTCGGGAAGTTGACACATACGGATCATCTGTGTCGGCACGAGGTGCACGTTGGTGGTCTGATGGGCGTCGATCAACTCGAGCGCCTCCGCCGCGTCGAAGCGGTGCCGCATGGTCACGGTCGACCCACGCAGCAGGGGGAACACAGAGAACACCCACTGGGCTGAGTGGTATGCCGGACCGATGAGCAACGTCGATCCCGCAGGTGGCAACCCCAGCATGTCGGTGAACGCGTGAGAGATCAGTTCGAGGACCGCCGGGGGCGCTCCCGTGGAGCTGAGCGAGGACCGCACGCCCTTCGGGAACCCGGTGGTGCCCGAGGTGTAGAACATCGGCCCACCCATGGCCTGATCGGCCGGCTCATCCGGTGAAGCCTGCGCCAGTAGATCCTCCCAGCGCAGGAATCCGACCGGTGTCTCCATGTCCGCTCCATCGATTGCGGCGGGTTCTCCTCGTCCCAGGATGATCCAGTGCCTGCAACCCGCCGTTCGGTCATCGGCGCGCGCCGCCACCGCCACGTCCACGAATCGTTCGTCCACCAGCACAGCGAGAGATCCGGAGTTCTCGACCACATATGCGAGTTCGTCAGCCACCCAGTGCCAATTGACCGGGACGACGGTCCACCCTCCGTGACCGGCTGCGGCGAACACCTCGAAGAACTCGCTCCGGTTGCCCGACATCAGCGCGAGTGTGTCATGGGTGGTCAACCCCAGAGCCCGCAACGCGTTGACCGCCCGGTTGGTGTGGTCGTCGAGTTCCTCCCAGGTGGTCTCTCCGAAGTCGTCCCTGAGCGCGACACCGCCACCGAACTCCGCTGCGAGCTTCGCCGTGAGTTCAGCCATCGGATTGAGCTTCCCCCGCATCGAGTCCCACCGTCGCCAACACCTCGGCGGTTTCAGCCACCATGCCGACGTAGAAGGTGCCGAAGATCCCGAACCGAGCCGACGCCTCGTCATAGCGCATCGTGTAGACGACCTCTTTTACGTCATCAGGGTTGACGCAGAACAACGTGACGCCCCATTCGTAGTCATCCAGGCCGGTGGAGCCGGTGATCACCTGGAGCACGCGACCCGCGAACTTGCGGCCGCTCCCCCCGTGTTCGTACATCATCTCCTTGCGGCTGTCGAAGGACTCGGTGAACCAGTTGTCCGCACCTTCGCGCTTCTTCGACATCGGGTAGAAACAGAACACCGGCTTGTCCGGCGGGGGTAGCTGTGGGTAGAGCCGTTTGTTGCGCATCTCCTCGGGCACACCCGCCGCGTATTCGCTTATCTCGGTCAGCGATACATACGAATCGACCACCTCGAGACCGGATGCGCTGAGCTCGGTCTGGAGGCGCCGCAGGTTCCACTGATCCTCCGATAGCGCCATGAATGCCACGTCTGCCTTGTGACCCAGCATCGAGGCCACGATCACCTGATCCCCCCGCTCACGCGCCGCCTCCACCGCGGCGATCACCTCGTCCCTGCCGGTGAGCGGCCCTACCTTCGCGAAGAGGTGGATCACAGCGAGGCCGACGGTTGGGGTGCTTGGAGCGGACATGCGCCCAGTGTAGGAAACCTGCGCTCAGGCGCTCACCGGTTCAGTGCTCGGGGCGGCGGCGCTGTTGTTTGAGCTCGGAACGCTGTCGCTTCGCGTCGAGGCGACGACGTTTGGAGCCGCGTGTGGGTCTGGTCGCCCGGCGGGGGGCTTCAACGACGAGCGCGTTGCGGATCCGACCCGCCAGACGCTCCCGCGCAAGGTCCCGGTTGCGCAACTGGGAACGTTCCTCGTCGACGACCACGCGGACGTCCTCGCCCAGACGATCGATGAGTCGCGCCCGTTGGGCCTCGGTCAACGCCGCGCTCTCGGCCACGTTGAAGCGAAGCTCCACCCGGGTACTCGACCGGTTGGCGTGTTGACCTCCCGGCCCTCCTGATGGCATGAAACGCTCTCCGAGTTCAGCGGAGGGGATGGTCAGGCCGGTACGGATCGGAAGGTCATCTGCCATCGTCAAGCACCTGCAACCAATCCATGTAGTTCCGTGGCACCGAAAATGATCGCCAGGGTGAGTATCAACACACCGAAGATTACGCGGATGGCCCGTTCACTCGAAGCGAGATTCAGGCGCGCCCCGATCTGGGCTCCCGGGACCACTCCGACGGTCAGCGACAGTGCAAGCGTCCAGTTGATGTGACCCATGAGCTGATGGGTGATCAATCCGGGGACCTGGAACATGGCGACCGCTACCAGACTCGATGCCACAGCACGCCTCATGGGCACTCGCAGAGGTCCACTCAGAACCGGCACGAGGATCACACCTCCACCGACCCCGAGTATCCCCGCCAGGAATCCTCCGCACCCGCCGAGCACCCCCACGAACAGTGCCGAGGGACGTGCGGATGCTTCCCCGGGCCTGATCGGAAGCGGCCTGTCGTGTGTCTTGCGGAGCTTGAGGAGTACCGATCCACCCGACCACAACATGAGGACAGCGGTGGCCACCATCAGGATCCCGCCTGGAACGACACCCGACACGAGCGCTCCGATGACCGCCATCACCGAACCAGCGCCGCCGAGTATGAGAGCCAGGCGCCATTCCACCAGGCCCTCGCGGGAATACCTCCATGCACCACTGATCGCGCCGGGGATGATCGCCGGAATGGTCGAACCGATCGCCTCGGTCGGCGTGCCCCCGAGGAGCCTCACGCCGGGGGTCGTGACCGTGGCTCCGCCGATTCCCAGGAGACCGGACACGATCCCTGATGCAAATCCCACTATTGCGGCCCCCGGCACCACCACCCAGAGGGGATATTGGGCCGCAAGCATCTTGCCGGTCTACCTCACGATCGGCGCCTACGTTCAACCATGCGGGTTGATCCTGACCCCGGCGATTGCGCCCGGGGCCTGCAAGACTCCCTGCGTGGGACGAACGATCGTGGCGGGCGGAGGTGTGGCAGGGCTGGGAGCCGCGCTGTACCTCGCACGGGCAGGCCACGAGGTGACGATCATCGAGCGCGACGACACACCGCTCCCGCCCACACCGTCGGAGGCGTTCTGGTGGGATCGTCAGGGTGCCCCCCAGGTGCGACACTCCCATGCTTTCCTGGCCCTTCTGCACAACCAGCTGAGGGACGACCATCCCGACGTGCTGGCGCACCTCTTCGATGCAGGCGCGACCGAGATGGATTTCATTGCGATGCTGCCCGAAGGCATGGACCGCACTCCGCATCCCGGCGACGATGACCTGGTGGCCCTGGCATGTCGGCGGACGACCTTCGAATGGGTTCTCCGCCGCAGCGTCCTGGATGGCCGATCGGGAAACGGAGACGGTTGCGTGGACTTCAGACTCGGCAGGACGGTGACCGGGTTACGCCAACTGGATCGCGAGGTGACCGGTGTCGAACTCGATGACGGGACGGAATTGACAGGTGACCTGGTGGTGCTCTGCGGAGGCCGACGAATGGACGTTCCTGCGTTGTTCGCCGCGATGTGGGGCCGAAGTCGCCGAGGTCAGCGAGGACACGGGGAGCATCTACCTGTCACGCTTCTACCAACTCCTCCCCGGAGCGGAACTCCCTCCGCAGCTGGGACCCGTGGGCGGCGACCTCGGGTACGTCAAGTACGCCGTGTTCGCAGGTGACACCCGAACCTTCTCGGTTACATTCGCACTCCCCCGCGACGACCACGAGCTGAGGCGACTGCTCCTCGACGCTGACTGCTTCGACGCCATGGCGTGCGCGTTCCCAGCCACCGCAGCACACCTCGATGGGCGTGCCGAGCCGCTGACACGGGTCGAGGTGATGGGTGGCCTGATCAACCGGCGGCGCGACTTCACACGGAACGGGGAGGTCGTCCTCAGGGGTGCTGTAGCTGTCGGCGACGCCCACACGGCCACCAACCCGATCTACGGTCGGGGCTGCAGCCTGGCGATGTTGCAGGCGAAACTGCTGTGCGAGGCACTCGAGAGTCACCCCGATGATCCCGCTGCCTCCGGACGTGCCTATGAGACGGCCTGCGAGGAACAGGTCCTGCCCTGGTACCGGGCCGCCGCCACTCAGGACCGCCTCAACGCCACCCTGGCGGATGACACGGCCGCAGATGTGACGGCGCCGGGAAACACGGCGCCCGACGAACCAGCAGAGCAAGGGATCGAATCTGGGGAGGCGTCCGAGGTGACCCGGGCACGCTTCATGGCCGATCTCCTGCGCCACGGCCTCTTTCCGGCCATGCGGGAAGACCCCGTCGTGTTGCGAGCCTTCCTGGCGATGTTCAATCTGCTGCGTCCACCTGATTCGCTCATGAGCGATGGCGACATCGTCACCCGCGTCATGACCTACTACCAGGACCGCGACAACCGTGCGCCCGAAGAACCGCTGGGACCGGACCGCGAAACGCTTCTGGCTGCGTTGGGTTCAGCCGCCGGCAACCGCGGGAATGATTGAGATCGTTTCGCCCTCGGGCACGCTGGTGTTGACACCGTCCAGATAGCGCACGTCGTCGTCAGCCAGGAACACGTTCACGAAACGGCGGAGGTTGCCATCGTCGTCGAAGAGGCGGTCCTTGAAGCCCGGATGGGCAGCGTCGAGAGCGCCCAGTGCCTCACCTACTGTCGCACCCTTCACCTCTACCTGGGACTCACCGCCGGTGAAGGTTCGCAAGGTGGTGGGGATACGGATAGTGACACTCATTGGATCTCCTGGGGGAACGAAGGATTTCGATGATACCCGCGTGTGCAACGCCCGCTGATCCCCGATGATTCCCGATGATTCCCGGGTACCCAACATTGGCGAGCTGAACGAGCCCACGGGAGATCCGCTGGCGGGAATGTTCGGGTTCCGTACTACGTTGGACCATCCGTCCACTGATGGACAGTCCGACAAACACGGATCCGCTGTGACGCGTATCCATCAAGGAGAACTCATGGTTGCCGTGAACACGGACCACATGAGCCGAGTCAACAACAGCACCATCAGGTGCTTTTCCCACAGCGACTATCCACTCGAGCGGGTCCTCGAAGCAAAGGGCGACACAACCGTCTCGGTCGCGCTTCCGGCCCGCAACGAAGAGGCGACGGTGGGACCCATCGTCAACTGCCTCCGTAGCCAGCTACTCGATCGCGGTGTCATCGACCAGCTCCTGGTCATCGATGACCATTCCAGCGACGGCACCGCGTCGGTGGCCGAACGCCATGGCGCCGAGGTGATCGGGGCGAGCGACGTGCTCCCGGACTACGGATCGGGACACGGCAAGGGCGAGGTGTTGTGGAAGTCCCTGCTGGAGACCACCGGCGATCTGGTGTTGTGGTGCGACGCGGATCTCGTCGAGTTCGACCACCGTTTCGTGTCCGGGCTCCTGGGACCGCTCCTCTGTGAGCCCGACGTCGACTTCGTGAAGGGTTTCTACAACCGACCCGTCAACGACGGCGAGGGGGGCGGCCGGGTCACCGAGCTGGTCGCCAAGCCACTCATCGCCCTGTTGTTCCCCGAGTTGGTACCGATCATCCAGCCACTGGCGGGCGAGTACGGCGGCCGACGGTCGCTTCTCGAGAACCTCCCCTTCGTCGAGGGATACGGCGTGGAGATGGGATTACTCATCGACATTGTGCGGCAGGTGGGTGTTTCGTCGATGGTCCAGGTCGACCTGGACGTCCGCCACCATCGCAACCGGTCACTGCTCGAACTTGCTCCGCAGGCGGCGGAGATCATGTCAACCATCTTGCGCCGCGTGGACCGCGACCTGATCCCGGCCCACGCCGAGCTGCTCGGCGACACGTCGAACACCAGCATCGAATCGGCTGAACGCCCTCCCATGATCGAGGTCGGCGAGTACCTGCATCGTCATGCGCCAGAGGCGATCGGGGCCTAGCCCCCCGACCCGTTCTGAGCGCTGTGGCGGTGACCTGTCCACCGCCACAGCGCTCAGAACGAAACTCCGCAGCACTGGAGGCGATCCGGGTCTTCTCCCCTATCCGAGAAATCGATCGTCAGGGGTCCCGGCGGAGCAGTGCCTCGATCGCGTCGGCGGACTCGAACAGGCATCCGCCGGCATCACCCATGGCCATGTCGCGACCGTGGGTCGCGACCAGCGACACGCACGGGATACGTGCGGTTGCGCCATCGAAGGCCTCACCCACCACCGCCACAACCGGCTTTCCCGCATGCTGCGCTGCGTCCAGGACCCCGCCGACCACCTTGCCCTCGAAGGACTCGTCATCGAGGAAACCTTCACCGGTGACAACTGCGTCGACGTCTGCGATCGCCTCGTCGAACCTATTCAGTTCTGCCACCAGGTCGAAACCCGACACGAGTTCTGCCCCCACACATGCGAGGCCGCCGGCCAGTCCGCCCGCGGCTCCGCCCCCGTCGAGTTCGGTCACGTCGATGCCGTAATCGGATTCGTAGGTGGCGGCCAGCGCTTCGAGCCTGCGGGTCAGGAGAACCACCTGTGCAGGAGTTGCGCCCTTCTGCGGGCCGAACAACCTGGCGGCCTCGACAAAGCGGGTGTGGACATCGCAGGCGACCGTCAGGCTGATTCCCTTCAGGCGAGCGAGTGGGTACATCGCACGCAGCGCTCCCAGACCACCGTCGATGGTTGCGGAACCTCCGAGGGTGACGATCACCTCCTTGGCGCCCTTTTCGACCGCGGTCGATATCAGTTCACCGGTCCCGGTGGTCGCGGCTGCCAGCGGATCGTTTCCGGCGGCCCCTCCCACCAGGTCGAGCCCTGACGCACGTGACATCTCGATGACCGCCCGGCCGGCGGAGAGACGCCAGGCGGCTTCGGTTGGATCACCCAACGGCCCCGTCACGACGGTGGTGCGGTTCGGGCCGCCGAGTACGTCGAGAGTGCCTTCTCCACCGTCGGCGAGCGGCATCTGGATGACCTCGTGGCCTGCACGTTCCAGACCCGACCCGATGGCCGCGGCAGCCTGAGCGGCAGTGAGGGTGCCACGGAACTTGTCGGGTGCGACCAGGATCTTCACGGGCCAACCATAGGCAGCGGAAGGCTCCGCCGTAGTGTGGCGACCATGAACGATGAGGGATCCACCCCGGTGGTGATCGTGTCCAACCGGGGCCCGTTGTCCTTCGCCGACGTCGGCGGCGAGCTACGTCCCCGACGCGGCTCCGGCGGGCTCGTCTCGGGACTCGCTCCGCTGATCGAATCCGGAACGGCCAGCTGGATCGCGGCGGCCCTGAGCGATGCCGACAATGCCGCTCGGGACGCCGATGGCATCGCCCGCGGTGCCGGCCTGGAGGTGCGGCTGGTGGAGCTCGGAGCCGACGAGCTGCGGCGCTACTACGACGAGATCTCCAACTCGACGCTCTGGTTCGTCCACCACGGTTTGTTCGACCGCGTGAGAGCTCCCTCCTACGACCTCGACTGGTGGGCCTCGTGGGATGCATACAGGTCGGTGAACCGACGTTTCGCAGAAGTCGTGAGCGAGTCTGCCCCGGTGGGTGCGACGGTCCTGGTGCAGGACTACCACCTGAGCCTCGTCGCCCAGAACGTCCGCGAACGCCGCGACGACCTGCGCTTCGTGCATTTCCACCACACACCGTTCGCGGGATCCGGCGACTTCGAGGTGTTGCCCCCCGATGTGCGCAAGGAGCTTCTGAGCGGTCTCGCCGCTCACGACGCATGTGGGTTCCACACCGAACGTTGGGCAGCCAACTACCGGAACTGTCTGGATGCCTTCACCGACGTGGGAAGACTTCCCAACTCAGAACCACGGACCTTCGCAGCCACCCTCAACAGCGATCTGGGCAGCCTCGAGGAGGTCGCAAGGAGCCCTGAAGCCACAAAAGCCGCGGCTGAACTGAACGACCTGGTCGATGACCGGATCCTCATCGCCCGGGTGGACCGGATGGAGCTCTCCAAGAACATCGCACGAGGGTTCGCTGCCTTCGAGAGGTTGCTGGAACGTAGGAGTGACCTCCACGGCCGGGTGATGTTCGTGGCCAATTGCTATCCGTCACGGCTCGGGGTCGAGGACTACCGCCGCTACCACGACGAAGTCATCGAGGCCGCTGACCGGGTCAACCTCCGATGGGCCACCGACGACTGGGTGCCGGTGAAGCTGCAGACCGACGACAACTTCCCTCGTTCGGTGGCACTGCTGACCCGCTACGACGTGTTGATGGTGAATCCGATCCGCGACGGGCTCAACCTGGTGGCCAAGGAAGGTCCCGCCCTCAATGAGCGCTACGGGTCTGTGTTGCTCTCGACCGAAGCCGGTGCCTACACGGAGTTGAGTGACGCCGTGGACGCCGTCTTCCCGTTCGACATCGAGGCCACCGCCGATGCACTCGAGGCCGCAATCGACCGGGACGCCAATCAACGTCGGGAGCGGGCCCGGGAATTGCGGACGCTGGCCACCGCCCGCACTCCCGCGGACTGGCTGGCCGATCAGCTCGAGGCTGTTCAGACTCGCTGAATCACCCCGGTCGAACTCGCTGAATCACCCGGGCGCGGTGGTTTCGGTTGTGCCCGTGTCAGCACCGGACACCACCGGTTCGGCATCGGGGCCGAGCACCACCACAACAGCAGCCTCCGGCGGTTGGTCATTCGCCACCGGTTCGGCCGGTAGCGGTTGGACCTGAGACGGAGGTAGTGAAAAGAGAGCCGCTATGGCGTCCGCGTTCGGCTTGAACCCCTCGGCGTAGTAGACCGCCGTGGAGCTGACGTCGGCCGGCGCATCAGTGGCTGTGGTGTTGGAGTAACCCTGGGTGGCCAGGAACTCGGACGCCTTACCGGCGAGACCGCTGATACCTGCGCCATTGGCTGTGACGACGAGGACCTGATCGGGAGCAACGGTGGTAGCGGGAGCCTCGGTGGTCTCCGTCGGAGCTGTCGTCTCGGTCACTTCCGAGCCGGCCCCGCTGTTGTTGCCGATGTCTACCGCGGTGTCGTCGGAGTCGAAGCCGACGGTGCCGCCCGCCGCGAGGAGGATCGCTCCGAGCACCACGGCCACCACCACGAGGATCAGACCTCGAGCTGCCGGATCCGCCCCACCGGAACTTCCGCGTCGTTGGGTCTTGGGAGACTCGCTCATGGGAGAACACTAGCCAAACAGATCGGAGCGGAAACGTCCCCCGCAACCGCCGGGCCCCCCGGGGGACGTCCCGGTCCCGGGCTACAGGTCGCGTTCATGCTCACAGCACCCCACCCAGGACCAGGCCGAGAGCCAGAACGGCAACCACGATCCGGTACCAGCCGAAGATCGCGAGGCTGTTGCGTTCGAGGTAGGTGATCATCCAACGGATCGCCACCACCGCGGCGAGGAAGGCGAAGACCAAGCCGATGAGAGGGTCGATCACTCCGAACTGGTCGAACAGAGCACCACCATCGGAAAGCAGCGAATAGCAGGTTGCCGCAGTGAGGGTCACGAATCCCAGCACGAAGCTGAACTCCACCGCTGCCTTCATGCCGACCCCGACGAGCAGAGCGCCCAGGATCGTTGCCAGAGAACGGCTCGTCCCCGGCCACAGGGCGGCGATCTGCGCGATCCCGATCAGCAGTGCCTGTCGATGGGTGATGTCGAGCAGTGGGTCCCCCTTGTGGGGCCCATCTCCGCCCCGGGGGATCAAACCGGCGCGTTCCAGTCCCAGTATGAGCACGCCTCCCACGACCCACGCCGCGATGATCGGCCATGGGCCGAAGAGGTTGTCCTCGATTGCGTTGTTGAACAGGAATCCGATGATCGCCGCAGGAAGGAAAGCGATCACGGTGATGCTCAGAAGGTGCCGGCCGGGTGCCGAGCGGCCGAACAGGCCCTGGATCATGGAGAGGAAACGCCGCCAGAACAACCCGGCGACAGCCAGGATCGCACCGAACTGGATTGCGATCGCATATGTATTGGCGGCATCCCGGTCAGCTGCGCTCTCCCTCAGGCCCAGTAGGTCGGACACCACGAGCAGGTGACCGGTCGATGACACCGGTATGTACTCCGTGAGTCCTTCGACGGTCCCGAGGATCGCGGCTTTCCACCATGTCATGGCAGTCACTGCGCCGGCAGCGGTCGTCGCAGTCACCGAACGGAACGCCGCCCCTGCCGATCCGGGGTCGAACCACAACACGGCCAACACCATCGCGAGGGCACTGAACACGATCGTGATCGGTCGCGCCATGGTGGTGGGATTCGACGGTTCTCTGCACTGCGGAGCGACGCTGGAGCGCAGCTCGGTTCGGGTTCGATTGCTCACAGCGAACATCTTTACCCGCACGTGCCTTGATCACGCGGCTCTTGGGTGGCAGTAGCGTCGAACGACGTGTCTATGACCATGATGCGCATGATCCATCAGGATCCGTCCAAGACCGAAGGTGCCAAGCTCGATTGGGCCCTCGTGAAACGGGTCGGCTCCTGGACAGGTCCCTACAAGGCCCAACTCGTCGGCTTCCTGTTCGCGATCATGGCCGGGGCGCTCCTGGCTCTGGTGCCGCCTCTGGTGTTCCGCTCGATCATCGACAACACCCTCCCGGCGCGCGATTCGAAGATGCTCGCACTGCAGGCGGGGATGGTGGTCGCGGCAGCCGCCGTGGCCATGGCCATGTCACTCGTGGAACGCATGTGGTCATCCCGCATAGGTGAAGGACTGATCTACGACCTACGCGTGGCTCTGTTCGACCATGTCCAGCGGATGCCCCTGCACTTCTTCACGCGTACCCAGACCGGGGCGCTCATGAGCCGCCTGAACAATGACGTGATCGGTGCCCAGCGGGCAGTGACCGGCACGCTCGGCACGGTTGCATCAAATGTGATCACCCTCACCACGACCGTGATCGCCATGGTCGCACTCGACTGGCGGGTCACGCTCGTGTCGGTCCTCCTGTTGCCGGTCTTCCTGGTCCCAGCCAAACGAGTGGGTCGCAAGCTTCAGGCCTACACCCTCACAGGCATGAATCTCAACGCCGAGATGAATGCCCAGATGACCGAGCGCTTCGGCGTCGCGGGCGCGATGTTGGTCAAGTTGTTCGGTCGCCACAGCGAGGAGACCGAAACGTTCTCCGGGCGCGCCGCAGGGGTCCGCGACGTCGGGATCAAGTCCGCTGTGTACACGCGGGTATTCATGGCATCGATGACCCTGGTGGGCGCGATCGGCGTCGCCGCGGTGTATTTCATAGGCGGTCGGGCGGTGATCTCCGGAACGATCACGGCCGGGTCGCTGGTGGCGCTCGCAACCTTGGTCACGCGGATCTACGAGCCACTCACCAGCCTCACGAACGCCCGCGTGGACGTGATGAGCGTGTTCGTGAGCTTCGAGCGGGTGTTCGAGGTGCTCGACGCACCCAATCCGATCATCGACTCCGAAGACGCTGCAGTGCTCCAGGATCCGAAGGGGCATGTGCGGCTGGAGAACGTGACTTTCGCATACCCGAGTGGATCAGCCGGAGCCGTGGCCAGCCTGGAGTCGGGACCACTCGAACGGGAGATACCAGGCGGTCCGCCGACCGTGCTCAACGGTGTGTCGATCGACGTTCCGGTCGGCACAACCGTTGCCCTGGTCGGCCCGTCAGGAGCGGGCAAGTCGACAATCGCATCGTTGATTCCGCGGCTCTATGACGCAACCGGTGGCCGGGTGACCATCGATGGGCAGGACGTGCGGGATCTCACGCTCGAGAGCCTGAGAGGGGCCGTGGGCGTGGTTTCCCAGGACCCCCACATGTTCCACGCCACGGTGGGCGACAACCTGCGCTACGCCGCTCCGGAGGCAACCGAGGAAGAGTTGCGAGCGGCATGCTCGGCCGCAAGGGTGCTCGATGTCATCGACAGCCTGCCCGATGGGTTCGCAACGATGGTCGGGGAACGCGGTTACCGGCTCTCGGGCGGTGAGAAGCAACGCCTGGCGATTGCCCGGATGCTGTTGAAGAACCCGGCCGTGGTGGTATTGGACGAAGCCACCTCCAGTCTGGATGCGGAGAACGAACAGGCCATCCAACAGGCCCTGGCCACGGCTCTGGTGGGGCGCAGCGCAGTCGTGATCGCCCACCGCCTGTCGACCATCACAGGAGCCGATTCGATCGTGGTTCTCGACGAGGGACGGGTCGTGCAACAGGGCACCCATGCCGAATTGCTCGAAACCGGCGGCCTCTACGCCGAGCTCTACAACACGCTGGTGAACTCCCAGTCGTGAAGCGATTCCGCACGCATTCTGATTGTCCTGGTGCTGACCGTTCCAGCGTGAGGACAATCAGTTCGGGGTCGAGGTCGGCTCTGGCGCATTGGCTCCGGGTATTGGCTCTAGGCTGACTCCACACCAGCAAGTGATTCACTGAGAACAGGGAGCAGCCGTGCATGCGTTGATCGCAACTGACGGGTCAGAAGTGTCAACCGACGCCGCCATGGCGGGTATTGCACTGTTGAAGCCGACGAAGGTGACCCTGCTCACCGTGGCCGACACCTCCATCGCCGAGGATTCGGGCGCCGGCGGGTTCGAGGGCAACCTGCTCTCCCCTGCAGAATCGGAGCGGGCCCGTCAGGCGATCCTCAAGGAGGGTTCGACCGAGGTGGCCGACACCGCGGCGGCAGTGGGACTCGATCCGGCGATCGTGGAGCGGCGTGTCGTCGAAGGTGCGTCGGGCCAGATGATCATCCACATCGCCGATGAGGTCGACGCCGATGTCATTGTCGTGGGTTCCCACGGCCACGGCTTCCTGTCCCGGGTGTTGATCGGATCTGTGAGTGAATACGTAGTGCGCCACTCGAAGCGACCCGTTCTGGTGGTTCGTCACAGCGATGCCACCGATGACGACTCCGATACGCCTGAGGGTGACAGCTGATCCAGGAGATGCCGAAAGGAACTCCTGCCGGTAGCGCGGAGTCTGGAACCACACCTACGGTTGTCCCACGGACGCTGTTCTCCGAAGAGGACCTCTCCGGATCGGCGGAGACTCCCGAGGAACACACGTGGAGCGTGGCCGAGCTCCACGACCAACTGTCCGGATTGATCATCGGGCACTTCGGTTCGCGCACGTGGGTCACCGGTGAGCTCCGGTCGCTCAACCGTTCCCAGGCCGGTCATCGATACTTCGAGCTCATCGAACCGGGCTCCGAAGGCGACTACAACGCCCCGCGCCTCAAGGTGACCCTGTTCGCACGAAACCGCAAGCGCGTCAACGCCCAGATCACCGAAGCGGGCAATGCCGTACAGATCGAGGAAGGCACCGTCCTGCGGATCTGTGGGGATCTCCGCGTCTACGCCGCACGAAGCACCGTGCAGTTGGTGATGACCGGGATCGATCCCGCATACACGCTCGGAGTGGTCACGAAACGGCGCGAGGCAGTGCTCGCTGCCCTCGCGGCCGAGAACCTCCTCGATGTGAACAGCTCCGTCGTGGTGCCATACCCGCCGATGCGGGTGGGGGTCGTCACTTCCATGGGGAGTGCAGCAGCTGCCGATACCCTCCATGAACTCAACCGGGCCGGAATCGGTTTCGACGTGGTGACCATCGATGCGCGCACCCAGGGGGCCGAGGCCGAAACCACACTCGTCGCGGCGTTGCGCACCGCAGAAGAACTCGCACTGGACGTCATATTGTTGATCCGCGGCGGGGGTTCGGCCAGCGACCTGTCGGTGTTCGACAGCGAGAACCTCGCCCGCGCCATCGCGGGGTTGGATGTAGCTGTGTTCACCGGTATCGGCCATGAGACCGACCACAGCGTCGCGGACGAAGTTGCCCACAGCGCCTTCAAGACTCCGACCGCTGCTGCGTCCGGTGTCGTCACCCTGGCAACGGAGGCCCGACGTTCACTCGAACAGGCCTCGGCCTCCCTGCGCAGCGCCATCGGAGGGACTCTGATCCGCGCCGAACAGGACCTCGGCTCCGCGGCACGCTCCACGGTCGTCGCCTGTCGCTCGCACCTCGAACGAGAAGATGCCCTGCTCGCAGTCCGCCTGGAACGCATCACAGCAGCTGCACCCCTGGGACTGGGTCGTATCGACCAGCGGGTCGAGGGCCTCGCCACGCGCATAGCCGACAGTGTCGAACCCCGAATTGACAGAGCGACCAGGCAACTCGAGGGCCTGGCCGCTCTCGTCAAGGCGAGGGATCCAGAGGCCATGATGGCCCTGGGATGGTCGATCGTCCATGACTCCCGGGGAAACCTCGTCCGCTCCACCGCCGACGTGTCTCCGGGCGACGCGACGTTCACCACCCTCGCTGACGGCACGCTCAGCTCGACAGTCGCCGGTGTCGCACCCGACGACGCCGGCCCATCAACACCACAAGCGCCCCGAAAGGCGGATGACCGATGACAACTGAGAACGCGTCCGATCCACCTCCAGCCACGACACCGGATGAACTGGGCTTCGGCGGTTGCCTGGAGGAACTCGACCAGATCGTGCGGGGGCTGGAAACCGACACCGTGGACGTGGATGAACTCGCCGATACGGTGCAACGCGCAGCCGATCTCGTCGAGTGGTGCAGGGCACGCCTGGGGGACACCAGGATGCGTCTCGAGGAGGTCCTGCCACGTCTCGAGTTGGCCGAACCAACTGAGGACAGCGACTAGGTCACTTCCGTTCGGCGGCAACGCGGCAAGGCTGCGAGTCGCCGTGGAAGTAGTTTCGGAAGATGCCCACAAGGAAGGATCGGCGTACCACGCCGCTGCAACGCGATGAGATCGTGCACGCGGCACGCAAACTGCTGCAGAGCTCAGACCTCGACTCGCTGTCGCTACGACGTCTTGCAGCCGAACTCGGCGTGACGGCGCCGGCACTGTACGCCCACGTGGAACACAAGGGCGATCTGCTCGTCGCAGTGGCAGAACAAGGATTCGCCGAACTCGCTGCGGATTTCGCATCGATCCAGGACCCGGACCCGAGCGAACGCATCCTGGCCTACGGCCGCTGTTATGTGAAGCGTGCGATTGCGGACCCAGAGACGTTCCGCCTGATGTTCGCCTTCCGACCCGCCAACATGGCGGTGGTGGCAGTTGCAGCGGAACTCGAGGCCGCTACCGTGGCGCTCGAGATGCCTACTGTCGCGATCGCCGAGGCCATAGAGGCCGGGGCGATACACCCCGACCGCGATCCCGACCTCACCTCGACGACCCTCTGGACCGCAGGCCACGGGCTCGCGTCGGTGCTGCTCCTGGGAGCGATCGGTGGCGAGGTGCTGCTCCCCGACAATGCCCAGGAACTGATCGAGAACGTTCTGAGGACCATGCTCGCCGGCCTCAAGACGCCCCCGGCGGGCGACTGAGCGTTCACACGAACGTGTCGAGTCCTCGTCGGACGCTTCCCGTCCCGACCCCGGGCACATCGACGATTGCTTCGATCCAGGCCGGTCGAACCACTGTTGCCACCCACAACGGAACGTCGAGATCGCTGCCCTCCACCGCGAAGCCGGCGAAGGTGCGGGCATAATCCGGTGGCCGCACGTCGCGCGCCAGTTCCATCATCGCGTAGGGGTCCGGCGTCGTTCCCGAACTGACAGGGTTCACCAGCGCGCGGGATCCGGGGTGCACTCCACCACCGGCGAGCCCGGGCCCATCGGCCATGACGACTCCGTGGACCATGTCCGGACGAGCGGCGGCACACAACAATCCGATGTAGGCACCGAGACCGCGACCGAGGATCGTGACGGGTTCATCGATGCGACACAGCGCCGCGTCGACATCGCCCACGAGTATCTCGCTCGTGTAGCCGCCACCAACCGGAACGATCGAGTCACCATGACCGGTGAAGTCCAGTCCGATCACCCGACCGGACCAAGCGATGTGCCCGGGTAGTTCCTTCGGGGTGCGTTCCCCGAGGCCGTGCAACAACAGCAACGGACGAGGCGCTGACGTTGCACCGGACGCCACTTCGTGGAGCGCGAGGGTCACCCGATTGTGTACGAGCCATGTCGGAGAACCGGTACTCACGACAGGAACTCCAGGATCAGGTCCGCAACCATCCGGGGACGTTCGATGTGCACGAAATGGCCGACCCCGGCCAGACCCTCGAAACGAGCACCGGGCGGCAGGTAGGGGAGGACCTCGTCAGGCTCGGTGCCCCAGCCCATCACCTCCAGCTGGAGTCCCAGGATCCCGAGGAAGGGCACACCGATACCGGGCAACTGCAACAGCGACCACTGGGGTTGCCACGGTCCGAAGCCTCCCATTCGCATGGCCGGGTCGATCTTCCAGCGCCATCCGTCGGGCGACTCGAACGCCCCGACGGTCACCAGGTACCGCAACCATTCCGGTGACATACGCGGGTTCATCCGGCCTCGACGTTCAGCCAGCTGTTCGATCGTTCCGGGACGGCGCTGCCGGTCGGCCAACGAGCGGCGATGTGCGAGCCAGGCGTCCATCTCCTCGCTCAGGCGACGGGCACGTTCGTGACCCGACATATCGGACATCGCCTTGTGCGACGGGAGACCGTCGAGGTTGACCAGCGCACTGATCCGATTGGGTAGTGCGTTGGCGAGATGCGTCACCAGGTTGCCGCCCTTGGAGTGTCCGATGAACGGGATCGGCGCATCACCGAGGGTCGCCACGACCGCTGCGGCATCGCGGAGGTCTGCCTCCCAGCTGTAGAGGTGGCCGCGTTGGTGAATCACCGTGGCCCCGCTGGTCCCACGACACCACCCGCCAGCCGCCAGCCGCCAGCATCGGGGCGAACACATCGAACGTGCCGGCGAAATCGAATCCGCCATGGGCCAACAACACGGGTGGATCACCTGGTTCACCCCATTCGGACACGGCCAGGCCGATACCCGAGGAGTCAACGCTGTAGCTCCGGTCGGGACGTGACGCACCGGGGTAGGAGCGCGCCTCATCGAAGGTGGTTCCCTGCGTCTCAACGGTCGCGGCACCACCAACGGTTGAATCGCGGTCCTGGTTCAATCCCGATGAGCTCATCGATGGCGATGTTACGGCCCCCATCCCGGCTCGCGATCCAACCCGCGGTGATTCACTGCTCCCGGGGAAGATCCAACCGGTAGTGGGGCGGGTACCGGTAGCTTTGATATCACGACCATGACCTCACACCTCGGGGCCGACCCATCGGCCGCACACCTCGGGGCCGACCCATCGGCCCCACATGGCACCGCGCCATCGACACCGGTGGGCACGGTTCTGTTTGCCGCAGCCGTGGGTCCGGCAGTCACAGTGCTGCGTTGGGGGTCGGTGGGCTATGGACTCGTCGCCCTCACCTCGGAACGCACCACGAATGGATGGACCGCGGTGTTCCTGCTGGCGACATGCGTGTTCCTCACCACACTACGGACCATCATGCCTCTGGAACTGGGGGCCACAGATCGCCTGGGATCGGTGACGCCCCTGATCGACGTGGCGGTGTTCGCGGTGGTGGTCGGATGGAGTGGAGCCACCGAGTCCCCATGGTTGTTGTGCCTCCTCACCGCAGTCGGCCTGGCCGCATACGGCTGGGGCAGACGGCACGCACTCGTGGCGGGAACCGCGTCCGTCGCAATCGTCGCGGCCGTGATGCAGCTCTCACGCGATCCGTTCGGAGTTCGTTTCGACGACACAGCCGACCTGTTCGCCACTGTGAGCCTGGCTCTCGCAGCAGCCGGCGGTCTGTTCCTGCGCGCACGTGCGATCGAGGCAGCGCGTCTGACCCAACAGGCAGGTGGTGAACTGACCCGCCTCAACGCAGCGAACGCTCTGCTCGAACAGCTGACCGAGGTAGCGCTCACCCTGCCGGGCGCATTCACGCTGCGCGAGGTGCTCGAACGAACCCGCCAGCTGCTCCGCACCCATGCGGACCCACAGACGATCGTCCTGGTCACCTTCGACGAAGCCAGCGGCGAGTGGACACCGAAGATGACCGACCGGGCATCGATGCGGCCCGCATACCATCGGGGCGATCTGCCGACCGGGTTGCTCCGCGCCCTCGAATCAGAGTCGACCGTCGTCGTTCGGAACAACGACCGTTCCCACGATCCGGGCATCGAGAGCGGTGACGGCGGGACCCCGACGGCGTTCATCTCGGAGACCTCCGGCGTCGGCATCTACATGGTGCTGCGGGCACGCAACCAGGTGATCGGCCTACTCGGGTTGGAACACCCCGACCCGACACACTTCGATCAGCTCGATCCGGTATTGCGCGATGGTCTCGCAGACGTGATCGCCCTCACGGTGGACAACGCCCGTTGGTTCGCCCGTCTACGCAACCTCGGAGCCGAAGAGGAGCGCCTGAGGGTCGCACGTGACGTCCATGACCGGCTCGGACAGTGGATGACCTACCTGAAAATCGAGCTCGAGCGGCTCTCGAACTCCGAGACCGTGGACCGCTCGGAGTTGCGACGCCTCCACGACGACGCTGCATTCGCTCTCGATGAACTCCGCGAAACACTGCGACAGCTGCGTTCCGGGGTGAGCGACGACCGGCCGCTCGTCGGCAATGGGCGGTGACCTGGTCGAACGCTTCGCCGACCGCAGTGACGTCGCAGCCCGCTTCATCGTCCACAACCCCGATCAACACCTACCTGTTGCCGTCGAGAACGAGGTCCTGCGCATTCTCCAGGAAGCCCTCAACAACATTGACCGTCACGCAAACGCCGACCACGTCGAGGTGGACTGGTTCGTCGACGGAGGGAACTACGAACTGGTCGTGGCCGACGACGGTCAGGGATTCGACCCCGATTCCGCCATCCGGGAGCAGTCCTACGGGCTCGTCGGTATCCGCGAACGAGCCGACGTCATAGGGGCGACTCTGGACATTCACTCAAGACCCGGCGCCGGCACCCGATTGTCTATCAGAGCGGGAGTTCCCACTCGTCCAGGGCTCCGGACCGGCAATATCGGGCCCCTGGCGTCCGACAGAATGGAGATCCCCACATGAGAGTGCTGTTGGCTGATGACCACCAGATCCTCCGCGACGGAATCCGCAAGGGCCTCGAGGCAGCTGGCGCAACCGTGGTGGGTGAAGCTGACAACGGTGAGCAGGCCGTCATGCTGGCTGCGGAAACTGTTCCCGATGTCGTCCTGATGGACCTTTCGATGCCCGTCCTGGACGGCGTCAGCGCAACCGAACGGATCACTGCCGAAGTGCCAGAGACCAAGGTCGTCGTGCTCACGATGCATGACGACCCCGACCGCACCCGTGATGCCCTGGTGGCCGGGGCGGTCGGCTACATGACAAAGGGAACTTCGTTCGACGAGGTGTTCGACACGCTTGAACGCGCCTGCGCCGGCGAGGAGGTACTGAGCCCGAAGCTCGCCGCAACGATGTTGCGCAAGGCGGAGGAGAAGGAGAGCAACGAAGAACTCCTCTCGTCGCGCCAACGCGAGATCCTGCAGATGATCGCGGATGGCCTGTCCACCAAGCAGGCGGCTCGTGAGCTCGGAATCACACAGAAGACGGTCCACAACCACCTGAACGCCACCTACCGTCGACTCGACACCCAGAGCCTGACCCACGCGGTGCTCTCGGCGGTCCGCCTGGGCATCATCAACCTGAACCACGAAGATGACCTCGATGACGACCTCATCTGACCGTAGCCACCCCGGCGCTCACCGCCTCCGGGTACCGGAGCTGGCGCTGGACCGGACCGCGACGTGGGGATTTGCCCATGTGGTCGGCGACCCATCCTGGGGCAGAATCTTCGTCGTGAGTCCGGGCAACCAGCCTCCTGCGACGCGCCTGTCGCCGAGACACAACGTACAAGCGCGCCCTGATCGCCGTTGCCACTTCCGCAGTCGTAGCGGTCGCGGTGTCCACACCGATGGCTCTGAGGATTGGCGACGGAGACACCACCACTCCGGCCACCAGCACCTCCACGTCGATTTCGAGCACTACGACCACCTCGTCGACGACCACGTCGAGCACGACGTCGGTTCCGGTCCAGATCCTGAGCGAGACAACTGTCCGCGAGGGTGACTGACCCTCCGGCACCGCATCTGCGCCGTCGGTCCACCGACGTTGCGTTGTCGGGTCCATTCGCATCGGTCGTCGCTCTTCGGCCACGACCTCCTCGTCGCCTAGTTTGCAGTCGTGGTTCCTGACGCACCGAGTCACGGACACGGGAAGGCCACGATGGCAGAGATCCGTGGAACAACGGCAAGCGAGTTCGAAGAGGTAGCCGACGTTTTCACGACCAACTTCACCGACCACGGCGACGTGGGCGCCGGGTTCGCGGTCTACCTGGAGGGCGAGAAGGTCATCGACCTCACCGGTGGCGTGGCCGACTCGGAAGGCCGGCCCTACGATGATCAGACCCTGCAGATGGTGTTCTCCACCACCAAGGGGGCCACTGCGATGTGTGCACATCTGCTGGCGGAACGCGGTGAGCTGGACCTGGACGCGCCGGTCGTCAGGTACTGGCCGGAGTTCGGCGCCAAAGGAAAGGCAGAGGTTCCCGTTCGCTGGCTGCTGACACATCGCAGCGGGGTGATCGACACCGATGATCGCCTCACCCTGGAACAGGCCCTCGACTGGGACACGGTCGTCGCGGCGCTCGCCGATAGCACCCCCGTCTGGGAACCCGGCACCAAACACGGCTACCACGCGGTGACCTTCGGTTGGCTGGTGGGCGAGATCGTTCGCCGGGTCTCGGGCAAGAGCATCGGAGATTTCTTCGCCGAGGAGTTCGCTCGGCCACTGGACCTCGAGTTCTGGATCGGCCTGCCCGATGACGAACAGTCGCGGGTCGCACCACTCATACCGATGGGGGCGACACTCGTTCCGGAGGATGGCGCGCCCGGCTGATGGCGCTGGTGATCCCACCGAATCGAAACCGGGACTCATCGAGATGATCGAGTCGTTCCTCGGACCCGACAACCTCGCTGCCAAGGCACTCACGGCGCCGGGTGGCGCATTCGCCTCAGAATCCGTTTGGAACGAACCGAGGGTCCGGGCCGCCCAGATCCCTGCCGCAAACGGCGTGACGAACGCGGCGTCGCTTGCACGCCTCTATGCCGCAACCGTCGGAGAGGTGGATGGACGATCGCAGCCTCGCAGCCGAGACCATCAAGGCTGCCATCGTGCCGCAGGTCGAGGGACCCGATGCGGTTCTCGATCTTCCCGATCCCCTTCGGCAGCGGATTCATGACTCATTCGGACATGTCACCTCTGGTGGGTGGTCGTTCGTTCGGCCACTACGGCGCGGGCGGTTCGGTCGGCTTCGCGGACCCCGATCGTCGCATCGCCGGCGGCTACGTCATGAACCAGATGGAGATGGGCGTGTCGGGTGATCCCCGCACCGCCGCCCTGTCTGCGTACGGTTGATCGACTGGTGCGGTGAATGCCTCAGGATCTTCGATGAGGAGAGCTTCGAAATGACAGGGGATCCGGCCACAGAGGCCGCCCGACGACGAACGTTCGGAATCATCTCGCATCCCGACGCGGGCAAGACGACCCTGACCGAGAAGCTCCTGCTCTACGGTGGTGCCCTCGGGCGAGAAGCCGGTTCGGTGAAAGCCAAGACCGATCGCCGGTCGGCCACGTCGGACTGGATGGACCTCGAACAACAGCGCGGGATATCGATCACGTCGACCGTGTTGCAGTTCCCCTACCGCGGCTGCGTCGTGAACCTGCTCGACACGCCCGGTCACCGTGACTTCTCCGAGGACACATACAGGGTGCTCACCGCGTGTGATGCGGCGGTGATGGTGCTCGACGCGGCCAAGGGCATCGAAGCCCAGACCCTCAAGCTCTTCGAGGTGTGCCGCGACCGCGGGCTACCGATCATCACATTCGTCAACAAGTGGGACCGCCCGGGCCTCTCACCCCTCGAGTTGATCGACGACATCGAATCCCAGTTGTCGTTGATCTGCACGCCTGTCACCTGGCCCGTGGGCATAGCTGGCGACTTCAGGGGCGTCGTGGACCGCCAGACCGACCAGTTCGTGCGGTTCACCCGCACCGCCCGTGGGGCGACGGCTGCTCCCGAGGAGGTGGTCGATCCACAACGGGCCGCCGAGGAGGAGGGGCCCGCCTGGACCGAGGCGACCGACGAATTGGAACTCCTCGAAGGTGCAGAACACGACACCGAGATGTTCCGCGCCGGGGAATCGTCGCCGGTGTTCTTCGGTTCGGCCATCACCAACTTCGGGGTTCGACTGTTGCTCGATGCTGTGATCGACGAGGTTCCTCCACCCGCGGCCCGGCCGAGCGTGTCCGGCGAGCGCCGCCCTCTGGACGCGCCGTTCTCAGGGTTCGCGTTCAAGGTGCAGGCCAACATGGACAAGGCCCATCGCGACCGCATCGCGTACATCCGGGTGAACTCCGGACGTTTCGAACGCGGGCATGGTCGTCACCCACGCGTCCACGGGCAAGCCGTTTGCCACCAAGTACGCCCATTCGGTGTTCGGATCGGATCGGGACACACTCGAAGAAGCCTTCCCCGGTGATGTGGTCGGCCTGGTCAACGCCAACGATCTGAGGGTTGGCGACTCGCTCTATGTCGAGGATCCGGTCGAGTTCCCTGCAATCCCCTCGTTCGCCCCGGAACACTTCGCCACGGTTCGGGTCCGCGACATATCCAAGTCCAAACAGTTCCGTAGCGGTATCCAGCAATTGGACGAAGAAGGCGTCGTACAGGTGTTGCGCGATCCCGAGTTCGGCGACCAGGCCCCGGTCCTGGCCGCAGTGGGTGCACTCCAGTTCGAGGTTGCCACCCACCGTCTCGATGCCGAGTTCGGCGCGCCGGTGGAACTGACACCGACCGCGCTACCGGGTGGCCCGTCGAACCGATGAGGAATCCAGGTCGACCCTGCGCGCCATGCAGGGTGTCGACGTACTCGAGCGTTCCGATGGAGTGCTGCTGGCGCTGTTTGAATCCATCTACTGGCTCGAACGCCTTGAAGGTGAACAACCGGAACTCACCCTCGATCGTCTGGTTGCAGAAGGGGAACTCCGTGCCGAGGCATGACCCCCGTGCGAACGGCGCGCAAAGCCACCCGAAATCGAGGTGCCGCAACGCCCAGTTCGCCAATAGGGTGCCCGGATGAGCACCAACGACCCTGCGCAGCTCGACCTGAGGGGAAGGAGCTTCACCAAGGAGCTCGACTTCACAGGTGACGAACTGACCTCGCTGTTGGACCTTGCCGACGATCTCAAGGCCGCCCGAGCGGTGGGAGAGGAACAACCCCGATTGACGGGACTCAACATCGCGTTGGTATTCGAGAAGACATCCACCCGCACCCGGGCCGCGTTCGAGGTGGCGGCCCACGACCAGGGTGCGCACATCACGAACTTCGACCCTTCGGGCTCGCAGATCGGCCACAAGGAATCGACTCCCGACACCGCCCGGGTACTGGGATCGATGTTCGATGCCATCGAGTTCCGGGGAACCCACCAGTCCGACGTTGAAGCACTCGCGGAACATGCCGGGGTTCCGGTCTACAACGGCCTCACCGACGACTGGCATCCCACGCAGATGTTGGCCGACTTCCAGACCATGCGCGAGGCGTCCGGCAAGGCTGCACACGAGATCTCATACGCGTTCCTGGGGGACCTGCGCTTCAACATGGCGCGATCGCATGTCATCACCGCTGCATTGCTGGGCGCAGACCTCCGGCTCGCAGGACCTGCCACCTTGGGCCTGCCCCAGGACGTGCTCGATACCGCCCTGGGAATCGCAGGTGGGACGGGGGCCCGGATCACCGTGACCGACGATCCTGCCGATGCCGTGGCAGGGGTCGACTTCGTACACACCGACGTGTGGGTATCGATGGGCGAACCAACGGAGGTATGGACCTCGCGGGTGTCCGAGCTGATGGACTTCCGTGTGGATGCCCGTCTCATGTCCGCGGCCGGCAAGGACGCCCGGTTCATGCACTGCCTCCCGGCCTATCACGACGACGCAACCACCATTGGATCCGAGATCGCTGCTCAGACAGGCGTGACGGGCGGACTCGAGGTGACCCACGAGGTGTTCGAGTCACCGCGCAGCATCGTGTTCACCCAGGCTGAGAACCGGATGCACACGATCAAGGCGCTGATGGTCGCAACCCTCGGTTGACACCACCCGGTGGTTCACCTGCCCGCTGCGGAGGAAGGCAACGACGCTATTTCACGACCTTGCAGCCGAGTTGTACCCGTGAGTAGCCCGCACCCACTCCACCCGCGGTGACGCAGACGACCTCGGCCGACGGAGCGACCGAGATGGTTGCGTCATAGCCGTGATTCGTGCCCGAGAAGGGCACGAACGGCTCTAGATCAGGCCGGTCCTGGTCAGCCTTGACGATGTCGACCGGTTTGCCGTCCACATAGATGATGACGCCCAGTGGGTCACGCGTGTCGCCGTCAACGGTCCAACCCACGAGCTGCACGGTCACCGGTTCGCCATCGGCGTTGCGGGTGACAGTGACCTTGTCGACCTTGCCGAACGGGTCATCGGGGTTGGGCACCCCGCTGTAACGGGGACTCACCCCGCGGGCGCTGGATGCGGCTGAAATCTCATCAGCATTGGGCCAGACGTTGAAGCGACAGGCGCCCTTGGCAACGCCGCCCTTCGACTGCTGGGCCATCACTGGGGCACGGGTCGTGGGCCCACCTGCACAATTGCGGTGGCTGAGACCCATCCAGTGGCCCACCTCGTGGTTGACCACGTAGTGGCGATACGAATCGAGGCTGTAGGGCCAGGTGGGAGTGGCCCCCTGCCAGCGAGTCTGGTTTATAACCACGTTCGAACCCGCCCGACAGGACCACACCGATGAGCACCCCGAACTGAACGATGGAAGCGTGGACGCCTCGGCCAGCACGATCGTGAAGTTCGCAGCACCCGGGACCTGTTCGAAACGGATCGCACCGCCGGCCGACCAGCCCCGCGGATCTGCAAGCGTCGTGGCCACGTGGCGGGCGAACTCGCTCATGTCGGCAGTGACATGGCCGCGGGTTGCGATGCGGTAGGTGATGACCCGATCCGGGGGCGCCACCTCGCACGCGCTCAGCGTGCCCAACAACAACACGATCACTCCGAGCGCCGACAGCCTTCGCAACATTGCTGAACTCCCCTGATTCGCCGCCCGACGATTCCTCAGAAGAAACTCCGAGGCAGGCAGACTCTACTCACCTCCGCGGGAGCAGGCAGGAGTTGGTGGCAGGGGGTTGCCCAGGGACTACGATCGTTCATTCTCGGGGCTGTAGCTCAGTTGGCTAGAGCACCTGCTTTGCAAGCAGGGGGTCGTGGGTTCGATTCCCATCAGCTCCACTCCGAATCCCTTGCCTACGAGGGTTCCGACGGGTCTCCTCGAAAGGGACGACCAGCTTCGCGACTTTGCAGTACAGGCCGAAGTGTGGCTGGCCGGCCGAAACACAGGGATGTCTGCGACGACGCTCTGGTACAACTCCATCACCCCGGGGTGCTCCTCGCGACACGCCCACCCCGACGGCCGTGCCGTCCGTGGTGCACTCCAGAAATCCCGCGACTCAACCCTGGTTGTCCGACACCGGGAGATGCACGCTCACGGTGGTGCCGATCCCCGGTGCGGTATCGAGTTCCACCGTTCCTCCATGGGCTTCAACGATGGCAGCCACGATTGCCAGTCCCAGCCCGCTGCCCCCGCGGTGACGGGATCGCGCCGGGTCGGCCCGGTAGAAGCGCTCGAAGGCGTGCGAGGCCGTTGCTTCGTCCATACCGGGCCCGTGATCGGTGACCGACAACACCGCCGTCGCGCCGTCGTTGTAGGCGGCTATCTCCACAGACGTGTCGTCGGGTGTGTGGACCAGGGCGTTGCCCACGAGGTTCGTTATCACCTGGCGCAGACGCACCTCATCGCCGGTGACCCCAACCGGACCGTCGGTGTCCGCAGTGACCGCTCGGCCGGGTGCCAGCACCCGTGCATCGGCTGCGGCGTCGTCGGCGAGGTTTGCGAGGTCGACCGCTTCGAGGTGCAACGGTCGACCCTGGTCCAGACGGGCCAGGGACAGCAGGTCATCCACCAGGGTTCCCATGCGCACCGACTCGGCCTCGGTACGCGACATAGCGTCGTCCAGGGCGTCGGGGGAGGCCAGTCCACCGGCACGGTAGAGCTCGGCATAGCCACGGATCGTGGCGACAGGCGTCCGCAGCTCGTGGGAGGCATCTGCAACGAACTGCCGCAGTTGGGCCTCAACCCGGGTTCGTTCGTCAAATGACATCTCGATACGAGCCAACATGTCATTGAGCGCCTCGCCGAGTTCACCTGCCTCGGTGCCGGGCGCTGCATCAGGAACCCGTTGGGACAGGTCCCCACCCGCGATGGCCGTTGCCGTCGTGGTCATGGACTTGATGGGCCTCACACCGAGGTGGATCACCCACCACGCGAGCACTCCGAGCAGTACCAGGATCACCCCGACCCCGATGGCCTCTATCGCCATGAGGTTCGCGATCGTCGCGTCAACCGAATCAAGCGGCGAGCCGATCACCATCACCGAACCCGATCGGTCATCGACGTAGCTCAGCATCCTGTACCGCGGGCCGGTGCCCTCTCCATCGACCGTGAACGGTTCGCCGGTGCGCGAGGCCGCTAGGACCTGTTGTACGTCCGGTGACGGGAGTGCGACGTTCGCGCCGCGGAGATTCGGTGAGAGCACGGTCTCGACCTTGCCATCGGTAACCGTGCCCACATAGAGCGAGCTCAGGGGATCGGATTCCGGACCCGTTCCCTGCTGGGCCCCACCGATGGGCAATTGCCCCTGGAGGTCTCGATCTTCGCCCGGAGAGGGCGGTCCAGCGGGCCCGAACCCGCCGCTCGCGCGGCGGATGGGCCCCAGCGCTTCTTTGAGTTGGGTATCCACCTGGTCCACCAGATTGGCCTCCGCAATACGGGTGATGGCGACTGTGACCATGACCAGCACGACCGCGATCAGTCCCATCCCTCCGAGTATGCGGGTGCGCAACGACATCCGGTCGACCTCAGTTCGCACGCAGGGTGTAGCCCACCCCGCGGACGGTGTGGATCAACTTGGGGTCTCCGTCATCGAGCTTGCGACGCAGGTAGCCGATGTAGGTCTCCACCACTCCACCATCCCCGCCGAAGTCGTACTGCCACACATGGTCGAGGATCTGTGCCTTCGACATCACCCGCCCCTGGTTGGCCAGCAGGAACCGGAGCAGATTGAATTCAGTGGGCGATAGCGACACCTCCTCGCCGTGACGGGTCACCCTGTGGGCGTCGTCATCGAGCACGAGATCCGCGCAGCGCAACACCGACCCATCACTCTGGGTGGACCCTGCCCTGCGCAGAAGGGCCTGGACCCGGGCGACCAGTTCATCCAGGCTGAACGGCTTCACCAGGTAGTCGTCGCCTCCCAGCGTCAGTCCACGCACCCGATCCTCGATGGCGTCACGGGCGGTGAGGAACAGCACCGGCACCTTGTTGCCCTCGGTTCGCATACGGCGGCACACCTCGAATCCGTCGAGGTCGGGCATCATCACATCCAGGACGACCAGATCCGGCTGCAAACCCGGAACCGACTGCGAGTGCCTGGCGACCGTTGTCGAGCGCCGTCACCTCGAAGCCGTGGTGGCTGAGCGCTGCATCCAACATGGATCGCAGGTTGTCGTCATCGTCCACGAGCAGCAGTGATTCACCTGACATGCTCCCAGCATCGCAGCTCCAGCTGGGAGGTACCTGAGAGTCGACCGTGAACCAGCGGTGCACCTATTACGCCGCGGCCGGGGGCCACTCACCCTCCGGGCGGGCCGAACCTCTGCGTCCCGGGTCGTGTCGCCGACGAGGCTGATGTTCCGTCGTCGTGCAGGCCGGACCACGCCATCCAACCACCGAGTACGAGAATCGCTAGCAATGGCATGACGACCCACGGGCGTACCAGTAGTGCCTTGACCTTCTTCATCGTGGAGCCCGTCAGTCCGCTGATGGAGCATCGGGAGCGTTGTTGCGGGGTTGCCCACCGGGGCCACCCCGCTCAGAGAGACCACCGATGCTGATCGCGGATGCCGCGACCGTGTCACCGTCGATCTCACCCTGAGCCCGCACCGAGTCTCCGACCTCAATGTCACCGAATGATCGCTCCACCGTGACGGTCACCTCGGTATCTCCGGTCGCGATCACCTCGACCTCCGAACCATCGAGCGCACTGACTGTGAGCGTGTCGCCATCGATCGCCGTGATCTCGCCGGCCGAGAATCCGCCACCCTGGTTCCCGGGACCGCCGTTCGGCGCGCCGCCCGGACCGGGTACGTCAGTGCCTCCGGGCGGCTGCACACCATCTGGCACCCCGGAGCCTCCGGGCAACCCACCATCGGTCGGACGCTCGATACCCGATGGGGGTGCCCCGCCGCCACCGGGACCGACGCGGTCACCGGAGACCTCGGAGATCGAGTCAGCTGTGATACCCGAATCGGTCTCCTCACCTGCGATCACGACTGAGTCACCGACGGAGAGATCATCGACGGATCCAGAAACGACCTCTCTCACCACGGTCTCGTCCGTGGTGGTCACCTTCAACGACCCGGCCTCACCGTTGCGGTCCTGTGTGTCGAGGACAAGAGTCGTTCCCTCGATCGAGGAGACCTGACCCTGGCCACCGAGACCACCAGGGGCCCGACCCGGATCGATGGCCTGGCCGCCGGAATTCCCGGGCGCCTGCTGAGCCGATTGAGCAGCGATGTTGTCAGCTGGTTCCGCAGATCCGCCACGGGACGCCACGAACAGGCCTCCGATGACGATCACCACGGCAGCAACACCTGCGGTTACCCAGGACTTGAGCCCTGGTGAGGTGTTCGATCCGGCATCCGGGTCTGCCTCGTTCGTCTGTTCGGGATCGGTCGGGGGTTCCTGCGGGACCCCCGGGGGCGGTGTCATGGACATGGCTTCTCCGTTCTCGGGTACGGAGCCATGGTGGTCAACCGTTCTGGGAGTTCTCTGAGAGTGCGCAGGTACCTTGCCGAGAATCATCGCGAAGGATCTCGATTGCATCTCGATCGACATGGCCACGATCACCACCAACGGATCGCGGCGCGACGACAAGGTCCAGACCCTACGAGTCGTATTCGAAGCCCCCGCCTTCGGGCGGTCGCCGGACCTACCGGTGCATTCCGCAGCGAGCATCATGACGGCTGCTACTGCGCCAACCGCCCCGAAACCGGCTCTCCTGATCTTCATCGGATCACGCTATTGAAGGACCGACCCATTGCGCTTTCGAAGGTCGATCTCGACGGGTCGTCGGTCGCTCATGGATCACCCGGTGATTCAGGTGGCGCAGCGTTCGAATCCACAGGCCGCGTACTCCGAGAGGCGCTCGTGACCACCGATCGACAGCAGTTCCACCGCGTCGTACACCGGGCGTCCGGGCCCGGTCACAGCACTCAGGGCGCGGTATCCGGCGCTGCCCTTGACCGGCAGGTCGGTGCTCAACAAGACGAGTGGGATCTCCTCACCTGAAGCCGCGCATCCCTCATGGAGCACCGAGGCAAACGCGAGGGACTTCCAGAGCGTGTCGGCACGACGTAGTCCGAACCGACCGGCACTGAGCGCTCCCGAGACCTCGAACGCCCAACGTCCACCCAGCGAGTCGAGCGCCGAAAAACTCAACGTGATGCCCAGTCCGCGGGGCTTGTGATCGGAGGTGACCTCAGTGAATCCACAATCGGTGAGGAGGATCTCGGCCACCTCACGGATCTGGCGACCCTCCCGGACCGCCACGTCCAGGGCCGAACCGGGATCCCCACCGGTTTCGTCGGGGCCCGGAACCGAGGCACCCTCGCTCGAATCGACAGCCGGGACCCTCACCAGCGACGCGCGCGGGCTCGTAAGGCCCTGGGCATCGAGGCTCTTGCGTAACTCAGCTATGCGCTCCTCGCGCGATCTCGACATAGGTGTCGTCGGTATCGAACCCGAGGTAGTGGCGCCCGGTGGCCACCGCAGCCAATGCAGTGCTCCCGGACCCCATGAATGGGTCCAACACCACATCGCCCTCGTATGTGTAGAGATCGATGAGCCGCCGGGGTAGTTCTACGGGAAAGGGTGCCGGATGGTTGACGCGCCTGGCGCTCTCCGGTGCGATCTCCCACAGGTCGGTGGTGGCGTCCATGAACTCATCTCGGGAAATCGTCGAGACCGACGGTAGGCCTCTGTCATGGCGTTGCCGCGCGCTGAGTGCGCGATCGAAACGGCCCTTGCTCGCGATGACGATCCGCTCCGTAACATCGCGCAACACCGGATTGGTGGGCCGTTGGAAGCTCCCCCAGGCACACGACCCGCCGGCCGCCCGGCCCTTCCACCAGATCACCTCGCCGCGGATGAGAAGACCCAGTTCCTCGAGAATTCCGGTGACATCACCCGACAGCGACCGGTAGGGGCGCCGCCCCAGATTCGCCACGTTGACCGCGATGCGCCCGCCGGGTTCCAGCACGCGCTTCGCTTCGTCGAACACCTCGCGCAACAACTGCAGGTATTCGAAATAGTCCGACGGAACTCCCTCGGCCGAGAGATCCTCCTCGTATGCCTTGCCCGCGAAGTAGGGCGGCGAAGTGACCACGAGAGCCACGGAGTTGTCCTCAACTCCGGTCATCCGACGCGCATCACCACAGGTGATCGTGTCGAGGTGAGGCGACTCCAGGATGGTGTCGTCGTTCGAGACCTCCGGGGCCACGAAGCGCTCATAGAACGCAGAGGCATCGTGGCCCTCCCGACGGCCGGACCCGAAATTGGTGGTGGCCGTGGGCCGGCGGGGACGAGCCATCAGACCACGCTAACCATCCCCTGTGACATGCCGCGATTCATGCGGACAGCTCCCGGGAGCTCAACTCGACTCGACGTGGATCGCCCTATCGGCTGTTTCGTGGCCGATTCCACCTGGCAGAGCTCGCTCTCTCGCACGGCCTGGCTAGGCAACTGCCGACACCGGCCCGGTCGACTCCCCGGCATCGATGGATCGAGGCCCACGGTCATGGCCTCGGCGAGTTCGAGCGATGGTAGAGAGTCCCCAGGCACCCGCAAGCAGTGTCGCGACCGCGCCGGCCAGCAGGGCAACCCGTGCCCCGTACGCATCGCTCAGCCAACCCATGATCGGCGCACCGATGGGAGTGGAGCCCAACAGGAGCATCGACTGCAGTGCAAGGACACGGCCGCGCATCTCCGGAAGTGACCGCAACTGCACGATCGCGGTGGACGCGGTGAGGAACGCCACACTCGTCGCACCCATGACGATCGAAACCACTGCGGCGCTCGCGAGGCCCGGGGTCACGCCCAGCACGAACATCGACGCCCCGTAGGCGACCGCTGACCAGCCCACCGTGCTCACACTCACATCACGACGTCGTGCGGCAAGAAGTGAACCCGCCAGCGCTCCGACGCTGAGCACCGTGAACAACAACGTGAACGTGCCCTCGGTTCCTCCAAGATCACGAACCGCGAACAGCGGCAGGATGGTCGAGTAGTTGAACGCCAACGTGCCGACAATCGCCATCATCACCATCGGTACGAACAACGTCGGTTCGCGGCGCACGTATCGCAGCCCCTCACGGATCTGTCCCCGGCCACGCTTGGGCCGCGCCGCGGTACGTAGATCAGCAGAACGGATCATCACCAAGGAGGCGAGAACCGCTATGTATGAGAGCCCGTCGACCAGGAACGCAGCACCGAAACCCGCGACCGCCACGATCAGCCCGGCCAGTGCCGGGCCCACGATGCGTGAGGAAGTCATCATCGTGGTGTTGAGCGCCACTGCGTTGGGAACCATTTCCTCATCGACCATCTCCACCACGAGCGAGCGCCTGGCAGGACTGTCGAAGGCGACCGTCACCCCGCCCACGGCGGCCAACGCGTAGATGCTCCACACAGGGGGGTTGCCACTGAACGCGAGCACCGCCAGCGCGAGCGACTGCACCATCGAGACCGCCTGCACCACCAGGAGCAGCTTGCGCTTGTCGGATCGATCCGAGACCAGTCCCGCGAAGGCCCCGATCAGAAGCACCGGAGCGAACTGCGCCGCTGCCAACAGACCCAACGCGATGCCTGAATGAGTGAGTTCGAGTATGAGAAGGGTCTGGGTGATCCTCGTCATCCAGTTGCCGACCTGTGAGATTCCCTGGCCGGTGAAGAAGAGTCGGAAGTTCCGTTGGGAAAGTGAGGCGAAGGTGGTCGCCGAATAGGCCCTGATACGCCTCATCGCAGATCCGCCAGGGTTTCCATTGCATCGACTGCGTCGCGCAGCAACCGCCGGTCGCTCCCGGAGAGTTCGCTCATGCGCTCGAGCAACCACGCGGCCTTGCGCTCGCGTGCCTCGGCAACCATGTCATCGGCTGCGGTAGTCACCTCGACACGGCGAACCCGTCCGTCGTCGGGATCGGCGGAGCGGGTCACATAGCCGTCCTGTTCCAGTCGATCCACCAGACGAGTGATGCTCGGAGGAGCCACCCGCTCGTGATCCGCGAGCTCACCGAGGGTGAGCGGACCATGCAAACGGATACTCGTCAGAGCCGAGATCTGGCTGGGGGTGAGGGTGACCTGGACTTCCTGACGCAACAGTCGGGAAAGCCTCGTGACCGCCATCTGCAGCCGGTAGGCGTCGGCGAGCTCAGCCTGGTCTTTGGCAACGCTCGCGGCATCGGTCATGTGCACATGATAACAAGTTAGTTTGCACAACTAACTATAAATTCTGTCACATGCTCCTCTCCGGCCGATTCCACGAGCTGTGGCGATGAGAGGTCACGCCACAGCTCGTGGAATCAGGGACTCAGTTGCCCCCGGTGTCGGGCGTCCCAGGAGCCTCGGGCGTCCCAGGAGCAGGGTCAGCGGGCTTCTCGCCCCGGGAACCTCGATCAGGTTTGCCGTTGTTCACCCGGTCTGTGGTCCTCTCGACCAGGGTCTCGAGTCGCTTGTCCATCTGATCCTGGGTGATGCGACCCTCGTCGACCGCTGCCTTCAACTGGTCGGTCGCCTCGGCGACCATCGCGTCGATCACAACCTCCGCGTCGACGCCGTGTTCTGCTGCCACTTCGGCAATGGTCGAACCCGATCGGACTGCATCGGCGAGCTCGCTCGGCTCGATGCCGATCGCATTCGCAGCTGCATCGAAGCGCATCCTCACCGGACCATGTCCTCCGTGACCGTGAAGCCGCTCCGGCGCGGCATCCAGGAGCGCCTGGATCACGGCATCAGCCTGATCGGCGTTGATCGTGCCGCCATCGACCAGTGGTTTGAGCACCTCGTCGAGATGCTCCTTGCGGAGCTCTGCCCGGTCCTCCGCGTCGGTCGAGGAGTCCTCGCTGGTGGAGTCCGAAGACGACTGGGTGCTCGTCACTCCCGCGGCACCACTGATGGGGGCACTGCTCAGGACGAGCCCGGCCGCTCCACCCCCCAACAGTCCTGCCGCAAGACCCGCGGCCGCGAACTTTCTGGAAACGCTTGGAATGCGTTTGACCCCGGGCGTCCTGCCCGTCGGGGTGGTGTCCTCAGGGGTGAATCCTGGATCAACTGGATCAGTCATTGTTCCTCCATCGTTGAGTCATCGTGGCGGATCGTTTCGTCATGAGAATCTCGGCGGCATTGCATCCGCCATTCCGTCACAACGACCACGATCACCCACAAAGGTGAGAGGACACCCCGGTTCAGGTAAGAAAAGGGTGAGAGTGGCCGTGGGGCCCCCGAATCAGGGACACGATCGCGCTCACCCGATGCTTCACAACCCGGTTGTTCACGGCTCGCTGAGCGGTATCCACAGCATCACCGAAGCTCCTCCACCAACCCGGTTCGACGCACGGGTTGCGCCCCCGTGCGACGCAGCGACAGCAGCAACCATCGATAGGCCGAGACCACTCCCGGGTAGCGAACGGGCGGCCTCCGAGCGGTGGAAACGCCCGAACACCGCTTCGAGATCATTGGGTTCGAAGCCCGGCCCACGATCCAGCACCTCGATCTGGGCACCCATGCCTCTCTCACCTGGCCCATCGGTGCAGCTGATGACAACTTCGATCGGCGAATCCGGGGGACTGAACTTGGCGGCATTGTCGATGAGATTGCGCACTGCACGCGCCAACTGCTTCGCTCCTGCCGACAACACGAGTGGTGAGCCCCCGCGGCCGGATCCACCGGCTAGCGCATCCACTGCCGACCCACCGGTCACCTCCGACGCATCGACGACCTGGACCAACCGATTCCACCGGCGTCCGGTCCGCTCGGCCTCGCGACGCACCAACGCCGGCAGATCCACCGGACTGCGGGCCTCCTGGGCCATCTCACCCGATGCGATCTCGAGCACTTCCTCGATGAGCCGGCTCAGCTCCTCGGTCTCGCCTTCGAGGTCTTCGATCACCGCCGTACGACTTGCGTCATCGAGACCCCCGAACCCTCGCAGGGAAAAGATGTTGGTCCGCAGACTCGTCATAGGCGTACGCAGTTCGTGACCTGCGTCCTGGACCAATCTCGCCTGTTCGACTTCCGAGCGGGCCAAAGCGGCAAGCATCTCGTTGAACGCGACGCCCAGCCTGGCAACTTCGTCGGTGCCCTCCTGGGGGACCCCACCCTCTGCGAGCCCGCCCTCCCCGGGAATCCTGGCCGTCGGGGCTCCGGAAACCGCCACGGTCTCGGCAACATGGGTGAGCCTCAACAGGCGACGCGTGATCGACTCACCGAGGATCACCCCCAGCAGGGCCGCCACTCCCGCTACCGAGAGGGTGACCAACAAGATTCTCGTGCGGAGCACGTCAAGCACACGACCCGTCTCCTCGATGCTGCGCGCTGCCTGAACCGCCCCCCGCCCGTTCCCGACGGCGAAGGTCAGGATTCTTGTATCCACTCCGTCAACTGTTTCGTCGCGGAGCGTTTCGTCGCCGCGACGTTCACTCCTCGCGAGGGCCCTGTCGGATTCGTTCACCGGCAGGTCCGCCGACCCTTCCGCGGTTCGGATCGAACCGTTGGGTCCCAGGTACTGCAGGTCGATCCCCTGCCGCTGGGCTGATGCCACGGGGCGCCGCCGAGGACCATTGATACCCGCCACCGCGGAAACAGTGTCACCAATCGCCGACTGCAGGGAGCGGTTCACCTCGGAATCGAGTTGCGATGCCGTGGAGCGATAGCTGAGCAGGCCGACCGCTCCCGAGGCGACAGCGGTCAGGCACACCAGGGCAAGGACCAATTTCCAACGCAGGCTCACGAGCTGCGCCTCCTAAGCACGTAGCCGACCCCCCGAACGGTCTGGATAAGCGCCGTGTCGTGATCGCGATCCACCTTGCGACGCAGGTATCCGATGTACACGGCCAGGTTCTTCGAGTCGGGTCCGAAGTCATAGCCCCAGATCCGCTCGTAGATCTCGCTGTGCGAGAGAACGACCCCCGCGTTCTCGGCCAGGTAGCAGAGCAGATCGAACTCGGTGCGCGTCAGTTCCAACTCGACGCCGCCCCTCGATGCACTCCGTGCATCGGGATCGACCTCCAGGTCCTCAATGATCAGACGGTTCGTCGGGTCGTCCACCACCGGCGCGGCCCGACGTAACAGGGCCCGCACCCGGGCGAGGAACTCCTCGGGATCGAACGGCTTTGCGAGGTAGTCGTCGGCTCCCGCATCCAGACCGGCTACCCGATCGCTCGTGTTGGTCCTCGCGGTGAGCAGGAGAATGGGTACCCGATCACCCTCGGACCGCAACACCCGGCACACCGAGAGCCCATCGACGCCCGGCATCATGACGTCCAGCACCATCAGTCCGGCGGGCACCGAGCGATGCGACTCGAGCGCTTCCGCCCCATTGGAGACGGTACGGGCATCGTGGCCGACCGATTCCAGAATTCGCGCCAATGAGTCACGGATGGCACGATCGTCGTCAGCCACGATCACGCTGGCGGATTGCGTATCGGAGTTCGCCACTCCCCCACGGTATGGTCCGCGGACCGCACACGTCACCTGCACGAAGACCACATGGAATCATCGGAACCAACTGACCCCGCCGACCGCCCCACGGTCCTGCGTGGAGCATCCCTCGTGACCGCGCCCTTCACCCTCGCCGGACTGGTTTGTCTCGCCCTGAGCGCGGTTTCGGTCACCTGGGTCTTCGGAACCCGGACCAGGTCTCCGGGGGCCGCGTGGGCCACTGCGATCGTGTTCGGAGTGGCCGGCATCGCCCTGCTGGCCTGTGCCCGAGGGTGCCGTGTCGTCGTGCGATCCGGACGGGTGATCGACCAGGTGGCCTGGTGCACCGTCTGGAGTGGAACCGTCGATGACATCGTCGAGGTTCGGGTGCGCAGCGGACCTTGGCGCACCTTCGAAACCGAGGACACCAACGGCGACAGGCGGGTGATACTCGGCACCGGACCGGTGCAGTTCCCGGCCAACCTGGCTGGGGAAGCCCGCCAACGGGATCTGGCCGTGATCGACAAACTACGTGGATCCGTGCGATCCTGAAGGGGTGAGCGAGCCACCCACCAGTCGCCGGGCAGCCCAACGGAGCATGTCCAGTCGCAAGGTCCCTTACCACCCCGAACAACACCAACCGAGACTCCGGCGCGAGATCCCCACAGCACGCCAACTCGGCAAACGGCCCAGTCAGATCCTCCTGCGCGGTCTCAGGGGCCGATGCCCGGCATGCGGTGGGGGCCACATTTTCAAGCGGTGGTTCGACATGGTGACCCGGTGTCCCACATGCACCCTCAACTTCGAACGGGTGGACGGTCACTGGATCGGTTCGCTCGGAACCAACATGGTCGCGATCCTGGGAATCATGTTCAGCATCCTCATCACCACCGTGATGGTGAGCTATCCGAATCCATCGCCGGGGTGGCTGCTCTGGACGTTGCTGACCATCGCCCTGGTCGGGCCCGTGTTGTTCTTCCCTGCCGGAAGAATGCTCTGGACGGCGATCGACCTGCTGGCGAGGCCGCTCCGCTACGGCGAGATCGATCCTCGTTTCGTGGAGGTGGATCCCTATCGTGATCGCCCGGTCCCTCCGGCCCGTCCCACCCCACCGAACTGATCGCCCTCGCGCTGCGACGGTTCAGCATCAGGACAATCAGTTCGATCGGAAATGAGCGCCCGAGAGTGGGTAGATCTGCCCCACGCCTTGCCGAATGGCGCCTTGATCCGTAGCCTCAACCCTTGTGGGGCCTCGACAGCGCCGAACGCGCGACCGCGCGAACTCACCCACACACCCGGAGGGAACTGGTGGACCGCAAACCGCACCGCCGCGCAGCACATGTTGTGACAACGGTGGCGATCCTCACTTGCGGCGCGCTCGTTTCCGGCGCGTGCACCTCGGCTGCCGAGACGGGCGAGGTGTCCTCTCACGGCGCCAAGTACGGCGCGACGCTCGAAACCAGCACCACGGTTCCAGCTGACGGCTCGGGATTGACCGGATCCGGCGCTTCCGGACGGTCCCAGAAACGGACCGACGCGGCGGAGAGCGTGCTCAAGGGCCTCACCAACGACCCCGCCCTCCTCCAGAATCTGGACAACCTGACTCCTGCACAGCTCGAAGAACTCACCGGTATGGATTCCGCGGAGCTCGGGACCCTGGGAATCACCCCCGCCACAGTGGGTGCTCTCGGAGGTCTGATCGACAAGGTCAGCACGGACTCCGGATCCAATTCACCCACCGATCAGCAGGCCCTTACCGGTGTTCTCGGAGCCGGAAGCGGTGCGCTGCTCACCAGTACCGGTCAGCTGACCGGCCAGGCAGCGGGCATCCTGGCATCGCTGAACATCGATCCCGCCACATTTGCCACGCTCGTGGCAACCGCTCTGACCGTGCCCGAAGGCGTCACGAAATCCCTCGGAACGCTGCTCGCTGTCGTGGATCCAAATGGTCTCGGGCAGTTCCAGGGTGACAAGTCCTCGTTGGCGCTCATCGCAGTCATCATGGGCGCGGTCCTCGGACGCGATCCGGTTGCGCTCGGCCAACTCGCCAACGCCGGGAACATCGACCCCCGTTTCGCAGGCGTTGCGGGGTTCATCGCGAACCTTGCCACCACACTCAGCCCACAGTTCGTGGATCGCATCAACAACATCACCGGCATCCTGGGTCCATACGCGATCCGGGCCCTCGGTACCGCTTTCGCACTGCTCGAACGTCCCGACATCGGAGCGGTCTTCGAAAAGGCCTTCTCGGACCCCGAGACGGTAGCGACCGCGTTCGGAGCCGCACTGTTGTTCATACCCGGACTCCCCGAACTCGTAGCGCCGAACACGTTCGGCGACCCGTTCGCCATCTATCCGGCTGTGCTCGGAATCTCAGCGGTCGCGCTGCTCAATGCAGATGCTCCGGGGTTCCGGGACTTCCTCAAATCGATCGGTGTGAAGATCCCCGACGGTGTCTAGACCCGTTCTGTTCTGGTCCCGTTCTGATTGTCAGAACGAAGGCGCTGTGGCGTCAGGACCTCGGAGCGGAGTAGATCGACTCGATCTCCGCCGAGAAACGCTCGTTGACCCCACGCCGTTTGAGCTTCGAGGTCGGTGTGAGGAGGTCCGAATCGGGCATCCATTCCTCGGTGAGAATCTTGACCTTCTTGACGCGTTCGGCATGGTTGTAGTCAGACATGGCCTCATCGACCATCCTGTCGATGGCCTCAACGACATCTTGTCGTGCCGCGAACTCTTCGAGCGTGGTGAACTCCATGCCGTTCTGCGCGGCCCAGACAGGAGCGACCTCGGCATCGAGCACCACGAGAGCCGAAACGAACGGTCGATTGTCACCGATCACAGCTGCCTGCCCGATGATCGGGACCGTCTTGAGGCTCGCCTCCAGGTTGGCCGGTGAGAGATTCTTGCCACCTGCGGTGATGATCAACTCCTTCTTGCGGTCGACGATCCGCAGGTAGCCCTCGTCGTCGAGCTCCCCGATGTCACCCGAGTGCAACCAACCGTCGTCGTCGATGGCCTCGGCAGTCTTCTCCGGGTCATTGAGGTAGCCCTCGAAGACATGGCCGCCGCGGCAGCACACCTCGCCGTCGGGGAAGATCGCAAGTTCGCTACCGGGCATCACACGCCCGACGGTGCCGGGCTTGACGCGCTCCCGTTCGAAGGTCATCGGTCCGGTGTTCTCGCTCATCCCGTACACCTCCGCGAGCGGGAGACCGAGCGTGCGGAACCAACTCAGCATCTGGGCGGGGATCGGAGCCGCACCCGTGATGGCCATCTCGCATTCATCGAGACCCAACAACGATCGTACGAGCAGGAAGTTCTCCGCATCCAGCGTTTCGTAGCGGGCGATCTCTGCGTCGGTGGCCGTTCCGAAGGTCATCTTCTCACGCAGCGGACCCGCCTCGGCGATGGCGGCGTTGAACTTCTCTGCCGCTTCCGGGTCAGCGCCGATCATGCCACTGAGTCGACCGTACACCTTCTCCCAGATACGGGGGACGCCGAAGACGATCTGCGGTTTGACCGCGCCCAGGTACTGCGCGATCTGGCCCGTCTCAGGACACGTACTGACCTCGAGGCCAGTTAGCACGGCCGTGTAGTGCGATACGACACGTTCCGCGATGTGTGCCATCGGCAGGTACGAAACGACCCGCTTACCCGCTATGTCCGACTTGTCCCAGCCATAGGAGATGAGGCCGGATTCGAGCACCCACACGATGTTGCGGTTGGTGATCATCACGCCCTTGGGCGGTCCGGTGGTGCCGGAGGTGTAGATGATCGTGGCGAGATCATCGGGCTTGCCGGTCTCACCTTCGACCGCCAGATCCACGGGATCCCCGTACAGCGAGTCGGGTCCGAGTATTCCACCACCAGCCGCTGACTCGTCGAGCACGACGATCGATTCGAGACTCGGAAGGTTGTCGCGCACCGACAGGAAGCGGTCGACAAACCCCTGGTTCTCGAGCACGGCGACCTTCGCATCGCAGTGCGCAACCAGGTACTCGACCTGATCAGACGATGAGGAGTTGTAGATAGACACCGGCGTCGCGCCGAGAAACAACACCGCGAGGTCGACCCAGTGAAATGCCGGGATGTTGCGCATCATCATGACCACGCGGTCACCCGGACCCACTCCGAGAGCACGTAGGCCGCCAGCCACGGAGGCAACCTTGGCGGCCAGATCGTCGAAGGTGTACTCGGCCCATTCGTTCTCGCCCACCATCTCGCGCAGGACCACCTGGCGTCCGTTCTCACCCGCACACGCCAGGAAATCACGGGCGACGGTCCGACCCTCGATCAAATTGTCGAGCTGCTCTGCCACTGAATCTGTCACCAAAGTCCCCCGTCGGATCGGCGCGGTGACATGCTGCCACCGAGGTTTCCTAGCGCGCCATCGTACCGGGGCCGGCGAGCGACTGTCACCAGGGAGAACGCCGGCGATCGGACGGACCTCGGGAGTGCCGCATTGACCTGCGCCCCACGCGGAGCGCAGACTCTTGACCGAGCGGTCCAGTTACCGGCCGAACGGGGAAACCTACCGGAGAGTTCCGGTTGTCGAACCCGGGGTCGGGAACCGTCCGTTGGACACAGGACTTCCTTCAACTGTCAATCCCGACAAAGCACACAACCCGAGGAGTAGGGCATGCCCGAAGCAGTGATCGTCGATATCGTCAGGACACCGGGCGGCAGGCGCAACGGTGCTCTGTCCGGATGGCATCCGGTGGATCTCGCCGCCAAGACGCTGAACGCACTCGTAGAGCGCAACAACGTCGACCCTGGAATCATCGACGACGTGATCATGGGTTGCGTCATGCAGGCCGGAGGCCAATCACTCAACGTCGGCCGCAACGCGGTGCTCGCCGCCGGCTGGCCGGAGTCGGTACCTTCGACGACCGTCGACCGTCAGTGCGGCTCCTCCCAGCAGGCTGCCCACTTCGCTGCCCAGGGTGTCATGGCCGGGTCATATGACGTCGTGGTCGCCGCCGGTGTGGAACTCATGAGCCTCGTTCCCATGGGAGCTTCAATCGGCAGTGGTGTGGGCTTTCCGTTCGGGTCCGCCATGGACCGCTACGCGGACGTCGAGCTGTACCCCGGACAAACCGGCCTGGTCGGTCAGGGAATCTCCGCCGAGATCATCGCCAATGAGTGGGACCTGAGCCGCGAGGATCTGGACGGTCTGGGTGTTCGTTCCCAGGAACTGGCCCTCACTGCCACCGAGCAAGGTCGTTTCGAGAACGAGATCATTCCCGTGGTCTCCAAGATCAAGGACAAGGAGACGGGCGAGGTCAAGGTCCTCAAGGACGAGATCGTCACCCGCGACGAAGGCATCCGCCCCGGCACCACCATGGAGACGCTCGGAAAACTGAAGCCTGCTTTCGTGCCCGACGGCAAGGTCACCGCCGGAAACAGCTCGCAGATCACCGACGGCGCCTCCGCGGCGCTGATCATGTCGGCAGAGAAGGCAGCTGAGCTCGGCCTCACCCCCCGGGCGCGTTTCCATGCCTTCTCGCTCGCAGGCGTAGATCCGGTCCACATGCTGACCGGACCGATCCCGGCAACGACCAAGGTGTTGGAGCGAGCAGGACTGTCGATCTCCGACATCGACCATTTCGAGATCAACGAGGCATTCGCCTCGGTCGTTCTGGCATGGGCCAAGGAGCTCGGGCCCGACATGGACAAGGTCAACCCCAACGGCGGCGCGATCGCTCTCGGACACCCCCTCGGGTGCTCGGGCGCCAAGCTCATGGCAACCATGCTCAACGAGCTGGAGCGCACCGGTGGGCGCTACGGCCTGCAGACCATGTGCGAGGGCGGCGGCATGGCGAACGGAACCATCATCGAACGCCTCGGCTGAGTGAGCCCTCGCCCGACAGGGCGAGCCATCCAGATGGCGAACGGAACCATCATCGAACGCCTCGGCTGAGGGTTTCGGTGGGCAAACTATGGTTGCCCACCGAAACCCCGACCGGGTTCGACTACTCCTCCGAGGCGACCAGCTCCATGTCCTCCATGCAGTGACGTGGAGGCTCGGGATCTTCCGATGCTGCGGAGGTCATCCGTACTTCGGTCGAACACACCGGGCACCTGTAGGTGAGGCGAACCCGCCTCAAGGTTCCGGGGTCCGGCGGTGGAGGGGGTGGTGTCGCGAACTGCGCCAGGAAGAACCATCCGACGCGCATGATCACGAGCGCGGACACCACCGCCACCAGCGCCGCAAAGACACCCACGTTGGTCAAGGCCACAACGACCACGACGACGACGAGCACGATCAGCGCCATCCATGGCCACAGACGCCTGGGCCTGGATCCCTCCGGCGATCCCGAGGACGGCGCAGTGCCCCGACTATCCGGGTGCGCAGGATCAGGTGGTACGAGGTCCTGGGTCATCACCCACCAACGCTACCGGAGGACCCTCTGCACCGCAGTTCGGAGGTCACAGAACATGTCCACCTCGCGTGTCGACCGGCGTCCGCCGATGTCGATCGGGGCAGGAGACCCGCTAGCGGTACTGGGTGGCTGTGATGATCCCGCCGAGGATCAGTCCGAGACCCCCCACGAGGTACCAGCCGTTGCCACCGTCAGCGGATCCCGGCAGGACCCCCATGTAGTTCAGCAGGATCAGAGCGAGCCCGATGCCCCACAAGGCGAACATGAGCACCGGAATCCAACGAGGACTGGGACCCCGCTTCGAAGCCGGTATCGGTGCGGTGTAGCGCCCACCGGCCGGGTTGTCCGACGACTCGTGGTGCAACAAGGTGCCCTTCGCACGGGCCTCAGCAGCCTTCTTGCGCTTCGCCGCCGGCGGAAGGGGCTTCTCCTTGCGCGCAGCTTGCGCGGCCGACCTGCCAGCCGGGGCGTCCGCTGGTTTCCCGACTTCGCCCGCCTTGTTTTCGCCCGCCTCGTCTCCGCCGTCCATCACATAACGATACCCGCCCACGCGCTCGGCGGCCGTAGCCTCTGGGCCGTGGCACCGAAAGTTCTCGTGATCGACAACTACGACTCGTTCGTCTACAACCTCGTCCAATACCTCGGAGAACTCGGTGCCGAACCGGTCGTCGTCCGACACGATTCCATCGCGGTTGCCGACATCGACGAGCTCCGACCCGACGGCATCCTCCTGAGCCCCGGACCGGGTACCCCATCGGACGCGGGTATCTCCAACGAGGTGATCCGCCAATGGGGGCAACGAGTCCCGATCTTCGGAGTGTGTCTCGGCCTCCAGTGCATCGGCGAGGTCTTCGGCGGCACGGTCGTGAGGGCACCCGAGGTGGTGCACGGCAAGACATCACGGATCAACCACGATGGTTCCGGGCTGTTCAGCGGCCTACCGAACCCGCTCGAAGCAACCCGCTACCACTCGCTGGTCGTGGAGCGTTCATCGGTGCCCGACGTCCTCGAGATAACCGCTCACACAGACGACGGACTGGTGATGGGACTCCGACACCGCACGCAACCCGTCGAAGGGGTGCAGTTCCATCCGGAATCGGTGTTGTCAGCCGCAGGCCACGAAATGGTCGCCAACTTCCTGGAGAAGTGCGGCCGGTCCTGACCTTGTCTCAGGGTGCGGTCGTGGTCGTACTCGGTGCAGTGGGTGTTGTCGTAGTGGTCGTCGTGGTGGTCGTTGTCGTGGGTCTGGGTGGCGCACTGCCCACGACGATCTCCACCTCGGTGCCGCCGGGGACCTCTGCGGCGGCCGCCACGCCCTGACGGATCACCCGACCGTCGCGCGCATCCCCCATCGGGAGAGCGACGACCCTGAAGGTTGCTTCGATACCACTTCCCTTGAGAGCTTCCTTCGCAGTCGAACTGAGCAGGCCCACGACCGACGGCATCGAAACGGGTGCACGGGGACCAGCGACGACGAGATCGACCTCTGAGTCCCGCTTGACCAAACTCCCCGGAGCAGGGCTGATCGACAACACCGTTCCATCGGGCACGGGAACTCCGGCAGAATCAACAGCGTCGGTCGAATGCTTGATGTTATCGGGACGCAGCTTGAGCCGCCCCAGTTCGGCGAGCACGTCGAGCACGTCACGCCCATCGACCTCGGGGATTGTCCGAGGGGTCGGACCATCGGACACCTGAAGCTCGACCACTCCGTTCGCCGGTGCTCGCTGGCCCGGCTCCGGCTTCGTTCCCAGTACCTCACCGACCCGCACTGTCTCATCGTGGACATCGACCACACTGGCCTTCAACCCTGATGCCGTCAGCATCTGCTGAGCCTCGGTCGACTGTTGGCCGACCACGTCGGGCACGATGACACCGGCAGGACCGGTGGACACGCTGAGGGTCACCGCCGACCCGACCTCCAGCCGCGCACCGGGAATGGGGGATTGTTCGAACACGATGCCCTCGGCGAGGAGTTCATTCGGAGCCTCAGCTACTTCCACGAGGAGCCCGACCTCGTCCATCGTGGCGATCGCGGAGTCCTCCGATGCTCCCTCGACCGACGGAACCAGAACGTGTCCCACATCCACGCGCCTGTCACCGCTCCGTACTGCAACGCCGAGCGCAACCAGACCCACGACGAAAACTGCCACGAGACCCGCCATGCCCAGAGCAGCGGCAACCGGATGACGAGCAGTGTCGATGCGTTCCCACCCACCGATCTCGGTAACGCGACGTTCAGCCACCGCTGGCCCCGAGTTTCACCATCGAACCTACGTCCACGAGCGTTCCGGCCACCGGATCCTGGGTCGTGATACGGCCCCCCGACGCACCCCCACCGGAGACATTGACGACGACACCCAGGGAGGACAACTGTGATACCGCAGAGTCGAGCGACACATCCTTCAAATCGGGCAGCGCAACCGGTGGAGGTCCCGAAGAGACGACAACCTTCACAATCGAGTCCCGCGGAAGCACAGTGGTGGCGCCGGGTTCGGTACCGATCGTGATTCCGGCGGCAACGGACCCATCGTCGCGTTCAACCACCTGCACCGTGAATCCGGCTACACCCAACGCATAGGCAGCACCTTCATCGCTCAGACCAGCGACGTCGAGAACGGCCCGCGGCTCAGGACCGCTGGACACCACGAAACTGACATCATCGGCAGCGGTGACCCGTTGGCCCGCATCGGGAACCTGCTTGATCACAACGCCTTCGGCCACGGTCTCACTGGCTTGACGCACCACCGTGTAGTCCACGTCTGCATCGTCGAGCGGTTTGACGACCTCATCGAGGGACAGGCCCACCGCGTCGGGCATCTCGACCCGGGCAATCCCGTCGCTGATCGTCACATGCACCGTGCTGCCGATGTCCACCTTCGCGCCCGCCGGAGGGTCCTGGGAGATCACCGCCCCACGCACCGCGGTGAGGCTGCTGGAGGTGGAGACGTCCGCAACCAGCGAAGCCGAGTTCACATCGGCCAGGGCACGGGGTCGGGCGAGTCCACTCAGGTCCGGGACTTCAACCTGGGCGGGGTGTCCGAGCACTGCCCCCACGGGATCGAGGTTCGTCGACCAGCCGAGCAGCCAGACACAGAAGGATGCCCCCGCGAGGGCAACAACCACAGCTGCAACCCCTCGTGCCCAACTCATCGGGCATCGCCGTCGACGCGTGGATTGATCACCTCAGGGAGCGGAGGTCGTCGATGACGATGTTGGCGAGGTACTCGAAGGCGTCGAGGACGAGGTCGTCGTTGTGGTCGCCGCCTCTCCCACCGTGATCGTCACCGTGGAACCCTTGTCGGCAGTCGCTCCACCATCTGGGTTCTGTGACAGAACGCGCCCAGTCGGATCACCCGGACCGACGGTTCGGGTCTTCACCGACACCTCGAACCCGCGCCCGCGCAATGCAGCACTGGCGTTGGACTCCGACTGGTTGATCACGTACGGCACCTCAACCTGTTCCGCTCCGGTGGAGACATAGACCGTGACGGTCGCATTCCGTTGCGCCGTGGTGCCCGCGGCCGGATCGGTTCTGGTCACCTGGCCGGAGGGAACGCTCTCGCTGGACTCCTTGACGGAGTCCCCCACACGGAATCCCTTCGCCTGGAGTTCACTCTGAGCTGAAGCGAGGCTCTGACCCGAGACGTCGGGCACCACCTCCTCACCCGGGCCCAGCGACACAGTGATCGTGACCGTCGTGTTCTGTGGCCTCTCCGTGCCGGCCGCCGGGTTCTGTGCCGTCACTGTTCCTGATTCCGCGTTGGGATCCTCTGTGTTCTCGACCTGGACCTCGAACCCGCTTGCGTTGAGGATGAACCGGGCTTCCTTCTCGGTCCGGCCCACCACAGACGGAACCGCGGTGGTCGCTTCCCCGGTACTCACCGTCAACTCCACCGAGTCGCCTTTGGAGACCTTCGTGCCGGATTCGGGATCCTGTGCCGACACGCGGCCCTTCGCAACCTTGTCGTTCGGCTCCTCGATCACCTTCGGAACGAGACCGCGGTCCTTCAGTTGTTGTTCCGCATTGGCCCGCGTCTCACCCACGAGTCCCGGCACCTCGACATCTCCGCTCAAACCGCTTGCCCACCAGAACAATCCGCCCGCCATGAGCGCCAACAGAACCACCATCGCTGCCAGGAACCATCCCGTACGCGAGCGTCCGGCGTCCTCTGGATCCTCGGGTACGTAGCCGCCCACAGCCTGCTGGACAGTGGTGGCGGCCTCATTGCCTGTCGCCCCGGCAACCGCACCGGCCGCACCGGCCGCGCCCGCCACGCCGGCGAGAGCCATCTGGGCGTTGGTGTTCTCGCCTGCCAGAAATCGACGGAGGTCCAAGCGGAGTTCCTCAGCCGATGCGTACCGGTCTTCGGGACGCTTGGAGAGCAGCTTCATGATGATTGCATCCAGGCCGGCCGGAAGATCGCCGATGATGTGTGAAGGCGGCTCCGGTTGGTCCTGCACGTGCTTGTAGGCGATGGCCAGCGGCGTATCCCCGGTGAAGGGCGGACGCCCGGTGACCATCTCGTAGAGCACGACACCGAGCGAGTAGAGATCGGAGCGCGGATCTGCCGGATGACCCTGGGCCTGTTCGGGCGAGAAGTACGTGGCGGTACCCATCACCGAACCGGCTTGGGTGAGTGATTCGTCCGGTGATGACATCGCCCTCGCGATTCCGAAATCGGTCACCTTGGATTGTCCACTGCCGGTCAGCAGCACATTCCCCGGCTTCACGTCGCGGTGCACCACACCCCGCGAGTGGGCGAAACCGAGCGCACCAGCCACCTCGCTGGTCAACTCGGCGGCCCGACGTGGGTGTATCGGTCCGTCGCGCCGGATCACCTGGGACAGGGAAGGGCCATCGATGTACTCCATGACGATGAAGTAGGTCCCGTCCTGCGCACCCCAGTCGTACACGCCGACGATGTTCGGGTGGGCCAGGTTTGCCGCGGCCTGGGCCTCGCGACGAAACCGCTCCACGAACGATGGATCGGTCGCGAATTCCGGCACCAGTTCCTTTATCGCCACCGGCCGGTCGAGGCTGCGGTCCCTGGCCAGGTACACCTGTGCCATACCACCGCGCGCGAGACGTCGATGGATCTCATAGCGGTCACCGAGGACGCGCCGATCCTGTTCGCTCATGAGGCCACCACAGTAGATGCCCAACCGGCGTTCACCGCTGACACCCCTCCCGGAGTCCACGATTCAGGTTCAGTGGTCCTCAGATCGGACGACGCCACGGAGTCCGGGTGTATCGCATTCACTGGCCCGCTCCCAGCGCGGCAGCGAGCACGGAGCGTGCAACAGGGCCCGCGATGCGGCCACCCGTTGACGCGGAGGCTCCGTCGACGTTGATGACCACTGCCGAGACCACGACGGTCGGATCGCCGCCCGGAGGACCACCGAACGCGACCATCCACGCATGCGACGTCGCGGGCACGGTTCCCAGCTGGGCGGTGCCGGTCTTCGCACCCACCTCGAAACCCGTGATCTGCATCATCTTCGCCGTACCGTCAGTCGCGACCCCCACCATTGCCTCGCGCATCGTGGCAGCAACGGAAGGGTCAGAGAACTTGCGCCACACCGATGGTTCGTAGGACCTCACGACCTTTCCGTCGCGGGCACGTACGCTGGACATGACGTGGGGCGAGGGAATCTCGCCACCGTTCGCAACCCCGGCTGTCACAAGGGCCATCTCCAGAGGGGTCGAAGCGACATCGTTCTGGCCGATTGCACTCTGCGCCAGCGCCGGGGCGTTCTCGTTCACGGGTGCCTTGCCGGCGGGGTTCTGGACGACCTTGCCGAAATCAACCGGGAACGTCGACTCCGCCGGGTCAGGCAGGTCGACCGGCGGCTTCGAGTTGAACCCCGCGGCCTCCGCTGTGGTGATCATGTCCTGCGCACCGACCTGTTCGACCGCCATCTGGGCGAATGACGAGTTGCACGATGCCGCGAGAATCAGGAACAGGGTCCCACCGCACGTCTGGCCGCCGAAATTGGAGATCGTCTTGGTGGTGAGCGGTGGCTGGTAGCCGGTAACTGCCGGATACACAGGGGAGTCGGTCGTGACGGTCTTGTCGGCCAGCCCGGCGGTGGCAGTCACGATCTTGAAGGTGGAGCCGGGGAAGTAGCGCTCCTGGTATGTGTGCGCCAACAGTGGCTTTCCTTCGGCCACCTCGTAGAGCTTCTTGGCAGCAGTTCGCGCGTTCGGTGTCGTTGTCACTCAGCACGTTCGGATCGAACGTCGGGTTGGAGTACATCGCGAGGATCGAACCATCACGGGGGTCCATCGCCACGACCGAACCGACCTGGCCGGCCAGAGCGTCACGGGCGCTCACCTGCACGTCCTTGCGGATCGTCAGCAACACGTCACCCTCGGATGAATCCGCCGTGAGGAAGGACCCGAACTGGTTGTACTTCAACGCGGTTGTCCCACCGGCGAGATCGTCGTTGTACTGCCTCTCCACCCCCCGGGCTCCCAACGAGAACGAGTAGTAGCCGGTGACGTGGGCGAACAGGTCTCCATCGGGATAGACGCGTTGGTAGCGCAGCGCAGCCCTGCGTTCCTCGGATGTCGCGAGCACCGCACCATCGGCCGAGATGATGTCACCCCGGGGTTCGTTGAAGTCACGCTGGAGGACCCGCGTGTTCCCGGTGTTGTCGGTCAGATCTGCAGCCTGGAACACCTGCACCTGGTTGAGCTTCACGAACAGGATGAGATAGAGAACCATGAAGACAACACCGAGTCGGCGTATCTGTCGTGTCATGGTGCCACCGCCGGTTGAGCGACACGCCGGGCGGCCTGGTCCGAGATTCGGATCAGGAGAGCCAGCAGTACGTAGTTGGCCAACAGCGAGGACCCTCCGTAGGAAACGAAGGGCAGGGTTATCCCCGTGAGGGGCAGCACCCGGGTCACCCCGGCGACGATGATGAACGCCTGTGTAGCGAGCAGGGTGGTGAGGCCCACGGCCAGAAGCGACATGAAGTCATCTGTGCAGCGCTGGGCTATGAGGAGGCCCGTACCGGCCATCAACAGGAAGGCGCAGATCATCGCGGTCGAGCCGACGAGACCGAGTTCCTCCGCGATGATGGCGAATATGAAGTCCGTCTCCTGGAACGGAATGCGTCCGGAGATACCCAGCCCCGGTCCGGTTCCGGTTGTCCCTCCCCACGCCATGGCGTACGCGGCCTGGACTATCTGGTAGCCCGAACCAGTGGGGTCGGCCCACGGGTCGAGCCAGATCTGCACCCGCGTCTGCACGTGGCTGAACTGCGACCAACTGAACCAGGCGCCCAGCGCGAACAGCCCCCCGCCGGCAACCAGGTAGGTGGCTCGGCCGGTTGCGACCCACAACATCACGACGAACAACACGAAGAACAGCAGGGCCGAACCGAGGTCCTTCTCGAAGATCATGACCACCAGCGCCACGCCCCAGGCTGCGAGGACCGGAAGGAAATGGCGCGGGTCGGGCATGTTGAACGGACCGAGTTTGAACGTGGCCACGCTCAGCAGTTCCCGGTTCTCGATGAGGTAGCCGGCAAAGAAGATCGCCAGAGCGATCTTCGCGAACTCACCGGGTTGGAAGCTCGCCGGTCCGATCTGCACCCAGATCCGAGCACCGTTGATGTTGCGGCCGACGCCGGGTACCAGGGGCAACATCAACAGACCGAGGCCCGCGAGCCCGAACGTGTAGCGGTAGCGCTGGAGTACCTTGATGTCACGCACGACCACGAGGGTCGCTACGAATGCGGCGACCCCGACCGCTGTCCATGTCGCCTGCAGCGCGGCCAGGTCGTCGTCTAGACGTGCGATGAACACGTAGCCGATGCCGTTGAGCAGCGCTGCGATCGGCAGCAACAACCCGTCAGCCGCCGTCGCGACCTTGCGGGTCACGACGTGAGCCACGATCAGCAGGGTGATCACCCCCGCCAGGAAGGGACCGACGTCGGCGGGCAACGAGGCGTTGCGACCCAGGCTCGCCAACGCGTAGAGCCCACCCGTGACGATGAATGCCAGGATCAACAGGCCCAGTTCGGTGGTCCGCCTGCGATGCGATACCACCTCCACCAGATCGCTGGGAGCGGTGACGGTGGGTGCGGTCACGGTCCTGACGTACCTGGGCTCGGGGGCGCAGAACTGATCGGCGCGGCACCACCCGGCGCCGAGGTGCCCGCAACAACGGCGGTCGTTGTGGGAGCCGTTGTCGTGGTGGTTGTGGTGGTCGTGGTTGTGGTCGTCGTCGTGGGTCGGGTGCGTTGCATGAAGTCTCGGGCGCTCGACTCCTCGGAGAACGATCTACCCCTGTCCACGATCGCCCGGTCCGCAGGGCTCAGTTCGGCAACCAACACGTCGGAACTCTCGACCAACTCGGGGCTTATCCACAGCACCGGGGTGCCCCGATAGAGGGCCACGTGTCCGTCAGGGCTGTCATGGACATACCAGCCGCGCCCTGCGGTGAACAGGATCGCCCCCACAGCCAGGCCGATCACTCCGACAATCGCCACGATGAATGCCGCAGTGCGCCAACGGGCCGCCAGCGCACCCGCAGCAGCCGCTTCGGCCTGCGCCGCTTTCAGATCTTCTTCCACCGGCGACTCACTTGAGCCATCGGTGCCGTCGGATCGTTCGTCTGGTGTCGAACCGGCCAGATCCGCGATGTCCTGGTCCCCGGTCATCGGTTCGGGTTGCTCCGGAGTGGGAGACGGATCCGTGACATCGGTTGACCCTGCCGGTATGACTGCGATCACCCGTTCGGTGTGGGGGCCTTGTCCTTCTTCGGACAGATCGACCGAGGGCGTCGTTACCCGCAGGAAACGTTCCTCGAACGCCAACGGGTCTGCTTCGGCTTCGATCACGTCGATGACCACGACGGTCGTATTGTCACGGCCGCCTGCCGCGTCCGCCTCTGCTGCGAGGCGGTCCGCTGTGCGCGTGGGAGGATCGCCAGCCGCGCAGAATCTCGCCGATCCGCTGGTCGGAGAGTTCGTTGGTGAGTCCGTCACTGCACAACAACAAGCGGTCGCCCTCCACGGGCTGCAACAGCCAGGCATCGACCGCGATGACCGGCTCCACTCCCAGCGCGCGGCGTCAAGACGTTGCGTTGTGGGTGGGTCAGTGCCTCCTCGGCGGTGATCTTGCCGTCGCGTACCAGCGACTGCACGAGTGAATGGTCCTCACTCAGCTGCTGCAGGACTCCGTCACTCACCAGGTAGATGCGACTGTCCCCGACGTTGACCACCGCCAGCTGGTCGGTCTCGTCGCGCCGCACGATGCCGACCGCGCAGAGCGTGGTGCCCATGCCGCGGAGCTCGGGGTCAGATGCGGCCCGCTCGGAGATCCGCCTGTTGGCCCAATGGACGGTGCGAATCAGATCGCTGAGCGATCTGTTGCCCTCGAGTTCACTGAGCGCTTCCACCGCGTCAGCTGATGCAACTTCTCCTGCCTTGTGGCCACCCATCCCATCGGCGACCGCGGCCAGTCCGTCGAGCACCAGGACCGAGTCCTCGTTGCCGGCGCGGACCTTCCCGACGAGCGAGGCCGATCCGATGTCCAGGCGGATCACCGGAGCTCCATGACCACGTTGCCGATCTGTATGCGGTCACCAAACCGGACCGGCATCTGACCGACGGCACGCACGCCGTTCAACCATGTCCCGTTGGTGGATCCCAGATCTTCTACGAACACCTGCTCATCGCGGGTGAACAGGCGGGTGTGTACAGACGAGACGTACTGCTCATCGAAAACGATGCTGCACCCCGAGGACCGGCCGATGGTCACCTCGGGGCCGATCTCGAACTTGTTGCCGCTGCGATCTGCGGGTTCGACAACGCTCAGGCACGTCGGGACACCGCTTCGCTTCGCGTTCCGGGACTGCTTGTTCCCGCGAGCCTTCTTTGTCTTGGCCGGGGCCACGGGGGCCCCAACCGGTACCAGGTTGTCTGCAGGTCGGGACGAGAGCTTGGGTGCGCTCACTTCGGCCCACACGGCGCGCAGCACCCGGAGAAAGAACAGGTACAACAGGATCAACAGGCAGATCTTGAGGACCGTGAGCAGTTGCTCTGGCATCGGATGAGCCTACGACGCTTCGAAGTGCATCACGGTGTTGCCGAACCGCACTTCATCGCCATCGACGAGCTGGCGTGAGCCGCTGATCTTTGTTCCGTTGACAGCAGTGCCGTTCGTCGATCCCAGATCGGTGACCGCAAAGCCGCTACCCGATGGACCGACCTCCGCATGACGTCGGCTCACGTTCGGATCGGCGAGCACGACGGTGCAGTCGTGCTGGCGACCGACGCTCACTATGTACTCGCCCAGCGGTACCCGGTCTCCGGTGGGCAGCATGAGAGATCCGGGAGTTCTGGCATCCTCACTCTCGACGAATCGCCCCTCGACGGACAACACCCCTTCACGCACGCCTGAGTCGGGCTCGATCACCATCTCCACCGGACCCACGAAGCGGTAGTGCTCCTCCCGGGCGTGCTGGCGGGCCGTGTCAGCCAGTTCGCGGGTGAGGGTCTGGAGGATGTCCGACAGCTGATCCAGATCCGCGGGAGCCACCCAGAACGAGTAGCGGTTCGGCACGATCGTCTGTCCGTTGACACCCACGGAACGGTGATTGTCCATCTCCCGCTGCAGCTTGCGCGCGAACTCGACCGGCTTGACGGTGCCGCGAAACATGCGGGACACGGTGCCTTCGACGGCTTTCTCCAGACGACTCTCGAATCCACGGATGCCCACGGCACAACGATACTCCTGCAACATCATCGGACTGCCGACAGGTCGATACCCCAAGACGCTTGTGGGCAACGGCCCGGGGTGGAGTAATCTCGGCGATCCACTCGCGCGAGTGGCGGAATTGGCAGACGCGCAGGATTCAGGTTCCTGTGTCCGCAAGGACGTGAGGGTTCAAGTCCCTCCTCGCGCACACATCTCCGGGTCTCGTCCCATTTTGGGATCGATTGCAACCGATCCCGAAAATGATGCCTCGATCCACCCACGGCCAGGCTCCCGCTTGAGCTGCTGAACGGCGCCGCCGAGATCATCGCCAACGAACTTGGCGTTCCAATCGAGCCGATCCAGGGTGGCGGGCACGACGTACTTCCTCGCTACGTCGATCGTCCGGGCGAAGGCGATGTCCGCATCATCCGTCGAGTCAGACTGCCTGTCCGGTTCGCGTGAGGTACGTGTGGAATACGTCCACCCAGGCGGCGATCAACGTCTCCTGGATACCGGTGGGGTCGGAGCCGTAGATCTCGGCTTCTCGCACGAGGTTCGTGAGCGCACCCACAGCCATACGGGCAAGAGCCTGGGGATCACGGGGGCGAACCAGGTCGTGGGCGGCTGTCAGGTCGACGATGAGATCTGCGGTCACTGTGTAGCCACGCTCGATGACCTCGATCCGAGTGCGTTCGCGAAGCTGTGGAACAACGTTCGGATCTCGTTCGATGATTCGAAGGAGCGGTCTCGAGGCGGAGATTCCGGCGAGCCCGGTGCGTGCAAGCACGGTCAGTTCGGATCGGAGGTCATCGAGCGGTAGAAGTGAACGTGCTTGCTCGAGGAACTGGACGGACTCCAGTACCGGCTCGAGAGCGGCCTCGAGTAGTTCCTGCTTCGAGGCGAAGTGGCGGTACAGCCCTCCGGCTCCCGGCGACAGGCCCGCGAGTTCCTCGATCGCAGAGATCGGGGTGCCCTTGTCGCCGCGCTCGCCGAACAGCTCGATCGCCGCGTCGAGGATTCTCTGTCGGGTTGACACGTTGACCTTCCCGGGTGTAATCATCTACTTACATTAGCAAGTAACCACTTACAGAGGGCGGTTGTTCCATGTCAGTACATGTGGAGATCGAATCTGAACCGGTGGTCGGGCCGGGAGTCGTCCTGCAAGTCATTCGTCTGGTGCCGATGCTGTTCATGGCCGGCGTGCTCACCGTCGCTGCAACCGCTGTGGCCGTTGCAATTGGAGTCACCGTTGTCGCAACCGGTCGCGTGCCGCAGCGCCTCGCCGGCTTCCAGATTCGTGCGATACGGCAACGAACCCGCACGTTTTCAGGGTTCTTCCTTCTGCGAGCCAGCACACCCCCATGGCCAGCGGGAGTTGACCCGATCGATCCGGGCGACGATTCGCTGATCACGGTCTCCGTCGACGTTCCCAGTTCGCTCCCCCGATGGGCGCCGTTCTCTCACGCGGCACGGGCGGGTGCTCATCTACTGGTCCTCGTGCCTCTGGCTGTGCTGCTCGATCTCCTCTATCCACTCTGGCTTGTTCTCGTCGCGAGACGTGGATGGTCGGTCGTGGCTCGGCTCCGACTCATCGCCGTCGAGCAGTGGACCGCCGATGTCCTCGCTCACGCTTGGCGCCGAGCGCGACGACACCAAGGCCACGCTGGGCAGATATCACTCACCCGGTCCCACCGGTGGGCATTCGAGGTGACCTCGAACTGCCGGCTGGACCCGATCTCGAACCTCGCGGTCCCGGGTCTCCGATGTCCCAGTGGAGACGGTGTTGAGAGTCTCGATTGTGAAATCGATGGTGCCGACTCCGGCGGCGACGACGGTCGCCAGTGCCACGAGTTCCTGTTCACCTTGGAGGACGCTCAGTGTCCGGAAGTGACTGGCGGCAAAGAACCCGGATCGGGTTTTAGGGCTGTCCCCGCTCACCACACGACGATCGCGAGGGTCGCTGCCCCCAGGTCTAGCCTTTTGGACGATGAACGTCGGGGCCTGCGCTCTCCCGGTCCGCTATCCGGACCGAGCCGCGGACACCCCTCGAGAAGCCCAGCCCATGACCGGTGATGAACCAAACTCCGACCGAGGCCTCGATGTCCGGCTGATCCCCTCCGAGCCGAACTCGGACCAGAGGGTGCGAAGGCTGTCGAAGGTCGGCGCCCTCTCGCGGCGTCGAATAGTCACCGCCTGGCTCTTGTTGCTGATCGGACTCCCGGTCCTGCTGGGTTCGATGGCTCTGGACCGGACACATCTCAAGGTCGGCACCGTCTTGTTGTTGACGCTGTCCCTCACTGTCATCGTCGCCGCAACGGGCGGTCTCCTACCGGGACTCGTGGGTGCCGTTTGCGGTGCACTCGCAGTCAACTGGTTCCTTGTACCGCCCTATGGCACCTTGGACGTTCACGACCAGGCTGACACGCTGTCGCTCGCTGTCTTCGTTCTCGTCGGAGTCATCGTCTCCACCCTCGTCGGCCAGGTCGCAAGCCGGTCCTCGGAGGCGTCCAAGGCCAGAGGGGACGCAGAGGCGCTAGCCCGCTCTGCGATGCTCCTTGCAACCAGCCAGGAACCGTTGGCCGAGCTTGCCGCCGAGGTCCGCCGCGCATTGCGACTCGACGATGTCGCAGTATTCGAACGATCGAGCGACGGCGGCTGGGTTCGACTCGCAGCCGCGGGCGCGCATCCGCCGATCGGGGTCGCCGACGGAGTGGCTCATCCGGTCGACCGCCTCTCCAAGCGGGTCCTCGTCCTCCACGGCCGGGATCTCGACTCCAACGACGTCGCATTGCTCGATGGCCTCGCGGGCCAGATCATCGTGGCACTGGACACCGTCGCACTTCGTCGCGAGGCGGCGGAAGCGGAGATCCTCAGCCGGGCCAACGAACTCCGCAACGCGATCCTCCAGGCTGTCTCCCATGACCTTCGAACTCCCCTCACCGGTATCAAGGCTTCGGTCACGAGTCTCCTCTCACCCGAAGTCCAGTTCGGTCCCGACGACACGGCCCTTCTGTTGTCGACGATCGACCGCCAAGTGGATCGTCTGGATCGCGTTGTGGGGAACCTACTGGACATGAGCCGCCTCCAGAGCGGCGTGCTCCGGGTCCGAACCGAGGAGACGTCAGTCGAGGAGGTGGTGGCGTCAGCGGTGAGTTCGCTCGGTCTCGCAACCGACCGTGTGGACATCATGATCCCGCGGCCCCTGCCTCCTGCCCTGATCGACGGATCACTCGCCGAGCGCGCGATCGCGAACGTGCTGGCGAACGCAGATGCCGTACATCCCGCTTCGACTCCGATCAGGGTCGAAGCGACAAGCGGAGAGGACGACCCGGGCATCGTCGAAGTGCGCGTAGTCGACCAGGGGCCCGGCATATCTCCTCTGTACCGCGAACGAGCGCTGTTGCCGTTCCAACGACTGGACGACTCGCAGCAGCGCGTGGGAGTCGGGCTTGGCCTGGCAATAGCGAACGGCCTCACCGATGCCGTTGGTGGAACGCTGCAACTGGGGGAGACCTCCGGCGGTGGGCTCACTGTAACGTTCCGGTTTCCGGCGAGTGATCAATGACCGGCGTCGGCTCCGTTGACGCGGAGATTCCCCGAACATGGTGCTCGTCATCGAGGATGACGCATCGATCCGCGACACCATCGCGGTCAATCTCCGGGCATGGGGACACGGAGTAGAAGTAGCAACGAACGGCGCCGCCGGGATAGCTGCCGGGAAGACCGGGAAGTACGACGTCGTCCTGCTGGACCTTGGTCTCCCGGACATGGACGGCATCCGCGTCATCGAGGAGATCCGAACGTCCAGCGAAGTTCCGATCATCGTCCTGTCGGTGCGCGGCGAAGAAGCTGACAAGATCCTCGCTCTCGATGCCGGCGCGGACGACTACGTGACGAAGCCTTTCGGAATGGGCGAACTCCTCGCCAGAATGCGGGCAGTCGCCCGTCGCCAGAGCGAACAGGTCGGGTCGGTGATCCGCACCGGGAACTTCGAGCTGGACCTCGCCGCACAACGTGCCCAGGTGAACGGCGCAGAGATCCGCCTGACGCCCATCGAGTGGGGCCTCGCCAAAGGATTGGCAACCAGACCCGGCCGGCTGGTTCCACGTCGGCAGTTGCTCCAGGAGGTCTGGGGAGCCGAATACGGCAACGAGACCAACTACCTGCGGGTCCACCTCGCCAACCTCCGCCACAAACTCGAACCCGACCCGTCGAACCCGGTCTATTTCATCACCGAACCCGGGATCGGCTACCGGTTCGAACCCGATCCGTAGACGCTGCGTTCCAGGTCACCCACCAAAAGAGACCTTCGTCACGAAAGGCGTCAAGATTCCGTCAAGACGCGTGCTGTTGGGCGAACGATGCTGGATCATGAGGTCGTGGAGTTCCTCAGGCGTTCAGAACTGGAACCGGGTAGCAGCGAGAGCGTCCACATCACACCCCTTTCGGCACTTGTCTCCGCCGCAATTCCGTTCGCTCTGGCCGCGGCACTGATCCCGTTCCGGGGCGACCTGTCCCACAGCACCGGGATCGTCCTGGTCCTACCCGTGGTTGTCATCGGAGTCACCGAAGGTGCAGTGCCCGGGACCATTGCGGCCGTCGCCGCTGCCTGCGCATTCGACCTGTTCCTGGTGGAGCCCTACCTCCATCCCGCTATCAGCCGCTCCGAGGACGTCGTGGCGACACTCGCCCTGCTGTTCGTGGGGATCATCGCCGGTCTGATCGGATCCAAGCTGGCGCTCGTGGACCGACGGGCGCAACACCGTCTCCACGAGTTGGCTGTACTCGGATCACACTCCCAACTGGTCGTCCAGGGTCCGGGTGAAACCGAGATCATCGAAGCGACCTCGCAGAACCTGGTCCACCTGTTGCGGTTGCGGAGCTGTCGATGGGAGCCGAGGGAGCAATGGGACCCCAGGCTCACCCTGGGTCAGCCAACCATGCTCGACAACGGTCAGATCATCGGTCGGTTGAGCGACCTCCCGGAGGACCGCGGGCGGCTTCCCGACCCGGTAGAGATCGTCCTCGAGGGTCCGGTACACCCATTCGGACGTTTCGTCCTCGAACCGGGCGACGGTCGAACCAGCATCGAGGAACGCCGGATTGCCATGACGTTGTGTCGGCTGAGCTCATCGTGCCTGGCCGTAGACCCGATACAGGAGCCTGGATGATAGGAGCAGTGAAACGGATCCTGATAGGACGACCCCTTTCTTCGGCAGAGTCCGACGACCAACGGATCTCCAAACGCATAGGTCTCGCGGTGTTCTCCTCCGATGCGATCTCGTCGACCGCCTACGCCACCGGAGAGGTCATGCTCGTACTTGTCGGCGTCGGTGGCATGGCAGCCGCGACCAGTCACCTCATTCCGGTTGCGATCCTGGTCGTGATTCTCCTGGCCCTCGTCGCCAACTCCTATCGGGAGACGATCCACGCCTACCCGAGTGGAGGAGGCTCGTATATCGTCAGCCGGGAGAATCTCGGGGAAATGCCGTCGCTGGTGGCTGGCTCCTCACTGCTCATCGACTACGTCCTGACGGTCGCGGTATCGATCGCTGCGGGGACTCTCGCAATCACCTCGGCGTTCCACGAACTGAGGCCCTACAGGCTGTGGATCTGCCTCGGATTCCTGGCGCTGCTGACCGTCGGCAACCTTCGTGGGCTCAAGGAATCGGGAAGGATCTTCTCGATCCCCACCTACGCATACATACTCATGTTGGCTGTCTTCATCGGGTACGGGATCTTCCGCCAGATCGATGGAACACTGCCGATCCTGTCGGGCCCCGACGCTCTGCCACAAGGTCAGGTAGCTGAACACTTCGGCCCCTACGCAGGAGGTGTGTCGCTGTTCATCTTTCGCGGGCATTCGCTTCGGGTGCAGTCGCGCTGTCGGGCGTCGAGGCCATATCGAACGGTGTACCTGCGTTCCGTCGGCCGGAACCACACAACGCTGCAACCACCCTCGCAGCGATGGCCGCAATACTCGCCGCGGGGTTCTTCGGCATCAGCTATGTAGCGGTCCGGATGCGTCCGATGCCGAGCGAGCAGGAATCGATCATCTCGACCATGGGGCGTGCACTGTTCGGCAACGACAACCCGATCTATTTCATTCTGCAGATCGCCACATTCGCCATCCTCATCCTCGCGGCGAACACGGCTTTCGCAGACTTTCCACGACTCGCCGCCATCATCGGTAAGGACGGCTACCTCCCACGACAGTTCGGTAATCGAGGTGACCGACTCGTCTTCTCGAACGGGATCCTCTTCCTCGCCGGTCTCGCCGCCGGTCTGCTCGTGCTCTTCCGCGGCCGATGTCACCCTCTTGATCCCGCTCTACGCGGTCGGCGTGTTCACCAGTTTCACGCTTTCGCAGACCGGCATGGTGCGCCACCACCTGAAGCTGCGTGAGCCTGGCTGGCGTCTCGGCCTGGTGGGATCCGCTTTCGGAGCTGCGGCAACCCTTGTCGTCGTGGCAGTGATCATCATCTCGAAGTTCGTGATCGGGGCATGGATCATCGTCGTAGCCATCCCCCGGTCGTCCTGGCGTTCAAGGGGATCAAGCGCCACTACACCTCTGTCGGCAAGCAACTGCACCTGGAGCCCCACCCCGAAGGACCAGCGCTCAACCAACAGGTGGTCGTCCTGGTCGGATCGGTGAACCGGTAGCGCGGTCCGCCGCCCTGCAGTATGCCCGTTCACTCGGAACCTCGAACGTGACGGCCATCACCGTCGCCATCGACGACAACCAGGCCGAGATGGTCCAGGAACAGTGGGAGGCTTTCGAGATGTCAGTGCCCCTCGACATCCTCGAGTCCCCGTACCGGGATCTGACCCACACGGTGCTCGACTTCCTCGATCAGTTCGAACTCGACCATTCAGGCGATGTGCTCACGGTTGTCATTCCCGAGGCGGTGGTTGCGCCGCTGGTGGCAGGGCATCTTCCACAACCAGTCGGCTCTGGCGCTGAAACTTCGCCACTACGCCGGAAGAACACCGTTGTGGTATCCATCCCCTACCAATTGGATGAAGCACGGGTCAACGCTGACCAACCCCACGAAACGCAACCCCCACGCGCGACGGTTGCCGCCGAGGTCGGCCGTGGTGGGTCGAAGGTGCCCACAACGATGGGAAGCCGCTGACCGAGGCATGCGAGTCAGACGTCGGGGGATCCAGGTCGCTGCCCGTTCCAATCGTGTTCATCCGGGGCTGTTGCTGATTCTGGTGCATTTGGCTCGGGTGGCCCCGAATAGATCCCCGGAACAATTCCCGGGCATCGCTCACGGACCATGTCGAGGACCTCGACCAGCGGAAGCCCGATGACGTTCGAGACACTCCCCTGCACTCCCGCAACCAGGCATGCCCCTGCACCCTGAAGCGCATACGCTCCCGCCTTGCCGTAGGGCTCGCCCGTGTCCGTGTACCACTCGATCATCTGGGGGTCGAGATCGGCGAACTCCACGATGGTGGTGACTACCTGCACGCTGGAGACGTCTTGGAACCGCAACGCAAACCCGGTGTGCACGAGGTGTTGCCGGCCCGAGAGAGCAGTGAGCGTTGCCAACACTGCCGCCGCGTCCTCCGGCTTGCCCAGGATCCGACCGTCCAGATCCACAGTGGTGTCGGCAGCTATGACCACGTCGTCGAGATCCACCTGGACCGCAGCGGCTTTTTCCTCTGCGAGCCGCGCAACATATTCCTCAGGGGTCTCACCCTTGAGCGGGGTTTCGTCGATATCAGCCGGCTCCACCCTCGGTGCGATGCCGGCGCAGCGGAGCAGATCGAGTCGGCGCGGCGAACCCGAGGCCAGCACAACGCGCAATGGGTGGGACCCGGTCGAGGCATCAGGCCCTCGTGCTGTGTCGGTATTCTCGGAGTTGGGCATCCACCGTGGGAAGCTACTCGGGGCGTGGGAGCCAGGCTGGCCTTGGACAGTGTCTCGACTTCCGCTCCGGTCGCTCCACAGGCTCGCAACCCCGAAAATGCCCACGGCCTCGTGGGTCGGGCCAGCTACCTCGGCGCACCAAAGTGTGCACGCTGCTACCGGCGCCCGATACCCAGACCGTAGAGTCGAGGTATCGCGACCCGTCACCGTGACCGGCCCCAAGGTCGCGATCGCCATGGAACCCCGAGCGGTTCGACGACCGCGACCTGCGCAACCGTCGAGACCGATCCCGAGACCGAGACCAGCCCCTACATCAGGAGAACCCGATGCCAGAAGCCTCCGGCACGATCATCTACACGCTCACAGACGAAGCGCCACTGCTCGCCACGCAGTCCTTCTTGTCGATCATCGAGGCGTTCGCTGGCGTGGCAGGGGTTGAAGTGCAGACACGGGATATCTCACTCGCTGCCCGGGTGCTCTCCCAGTTCCCCGAAGCCCTCACCGAGGACCAGCAGGTCAGCGACGACCTGGCCGAACTCGGCGAGCTGGTGAAGCGACCAGAGGCCAACGTCATCAAGCTTCCGAACATCTCCGCGTCCGTGCCCCAGCTCAACGCGACGATCGCGGAGCTACGTGCAAAGGGCTACGAAGTCCCTCTCTATCCCGAAGATGTGACCGGCCCCGAGGATCAGGAACTCGCCCAGCGCTTCGGCAACGTCCTCGGAAGCGCCGTGAACCCGGTACTGCGCGAGGGGAACTCGGATCGCCGAGCACCAGCCTCGGTCAAGAGGTACGCCCGCAACCATCCGCATCCGATGGGTGAATGGTCCCGGGACTCACAGACCAGCGTGGCGACCATGGGATCCGATGACTTCCGGTCGAACGAGGAATCGGTCACGATCACCCACCCGGGGAGCGTGCGGATCCAACATGTCGGAACAGACGGCACGGTCACGGTTCTCCGCGAATCGATCCCGGTGCTGGAGGGAGAGATCGTCGATTCAACGGTCATGCGTGCCGAGGCCCTCAACCACTTCCTCGTCGACCAGCTCGCGGCCGCAAAGGCGGCCGGGGTGTTGTTCTCGGTCCACCTCAAGGCCACGATGATGAAGATCTCCGATCCGCTCATCTTCGGTCACGTGGTGATGGCCTACTTCGGTGACGTGTACCGCAGGCATGCGGACACCTTTGCCCGACTCGGGGTGGAACCGTTCCTCGGCATCGGCGATCTCGAAGCCCGGATCGCGGAGCTCCCCGACGAGGAGCGGGCCATCATCGAAGCCGACATCGAGGCCGCTCTGGCGGACGGGCCAGATCTCGCGATGGTCGACTCGGACCGGGGTATCACCAACCTCCATGTGTCGAGCGATGTGATCGTGGACGCCTCGATGCCCGCCATGATCCGTACCTCAGGACAGATGTGGAACGCCGAGGGAAAGCCACAGGACACCCTCGCCGTGATCCCCGATTCGAGCTACGCAGGTGTGTACCAGGCGGTCATCGACGACTGTCGCGCCAACGGGGCCTTCGATCCCACCACAATGGGATCGGTACCGAACGTCGGGCTCATGGCCCAGCAGGCCGAGGAGTACGGAAGCCACGACAAGACCTTCGAGATCGAGGCCGATGGAGTCGTTCAGGTGCTCGACGAGGCCGACGCGGTGCTCATGGAACACACCGTGGGTCCCAAAGACATCTGGCGCGCATGCCAGGCCAAGGATGCCCCCATTCGTGACTGGGTGGCACTCGCGGTGCGGCGTGCCCGAGCCACCGGCGCCCCGGCGGTGTTCTGGCTGGACCACACCCGCGCCCACGACCGTGAAGTCACCGCCAAAGTGAAGGCCGAACTCGCCAACCTCGACACCGATGGCCTGCAGATCGAGATCATGGACCCGGTCACCGCCACCAGGTTCTCCCTTGAACGGATCCGCAAGGGGGAGAACACCATCTCGGTGACCGGCAACGTCCTGCGTGACTACCTCACCGACCTGTTTCCGATCCTCGAGTTGGGCACCTCGGCCAAGATGCTCTCGGTCGTCCCGCTCATGGCCGGAGGTGGGCTCTTCGAGACAGGTGCCGGTGGGTCGGCACCCAAGCACGTCCAACAGCTACTGGCGGAGAACCACCTGCGGTGGGATTCCCTCGGCGAGTTCCTGGCACTCGCTGCGTCGCTCGAGCACCTGGCCGACACATTCGACAATGCAGGCGCAGCAGTCCTGGGGGAAGCGCTGGACGTGGCCACTGGACGCTTCCTCGAAGAAGGACGCTCCCCCTCCCGCAAGGTGGGCGAACTCGACAATCGGGGCAGCCACTACTACCTCGCCACGTACTGGGCGCGGGCACTCGCGGACCAGACCACCGACGCAGGAATTGCCAGCCGTTTCGAGCCCGTGGCGGAAGCACTCGAGGCGGCAGAGGACACGATCGTGGCCGAACTCAACGCGATCCAGGGATCAGCAGTCGACCTGGGGGGCTACTACCTGCCGGACGCCGGGCGCATGAGTGCCACGATGCGTCCCAACGAGACCTTCAACACCATCATCGACGGAATCGCTCGCTGAGATGGAACACCAATGACTGACTCACGAGTACACGGAGCACGGATACCCGGGGTGACCAGTGGCGGAAATTGACGAAACCGAGCTGCCGGGAATCGGCGTCAGACGCGAGTTCACCACCCGTGGAGGAATGCGCCTCGGAGTTGTGGAGACCCGGACCGGGACGCGCGACCTCCTCCTGTACGACCGCGAAGACCCCGACGTCTGCCGTTCCGTGGTGCCACTCGATGAGCGCGACAGTGGGGTACTGGCCGACCTGTTGGGTGCTGGTGTGGTCAAGAACGACGCGGCGTCCACCCTCGTCAACCTGGAAGGTCTGGCGATCGACTGGGTCAGCATCGATCCCCACTCGGAGGTCGCCGGAATGTCGATCGGCGACGCACGCCTGCGAACCCGTACCGGAGCGACCGTCGCCGCGATCCTCGATGGTGACCATTCCGTGCCGGGTCCCGGACCAGAGGAAACTCTTCCGGGCGGCGCTGTGGTGGTAGCTGTCGGGAGCACCGAGGGAGTACGCCGCATGGAGGCCCTGCTGTCCAGTCCGGGTTCATGACCTTCGCCGCAGCGGCGACCGAGACCACCACCGCGTTCTTCGAACTCGGAATCGACCTCCTCGCCCTCGCGGCGCTCGCGTGGCTTGCCGGTCGTCTGCGGATCAGCCCCATCCCGCTGTACCTGATTGCAGGCCTCCTGGCGAGTGCGGGAGGCCCACTGGCGTTGAACGCATCATCGGACTTCGTTTCACTGGCGGCAGAGATCGGTGTCCTGTTGCTGTTGTTCACCCTCGGGCTGGAATACACGCCCCGGGAGTTGACCACTTCCCTCGCCAAGGGGGCACCGGGCGGGGTCATCGACCTGGTGTTGAACTTCGTGCCCGGACTCGTGGTGGGACTTCTACTGGGGTGGAGCGCTGTGGCGTCACTCGTGCTGGGCGGGGTCACCTACATTTCCTCGTCCGGTGTGATCGCGAAACTCGTGGGTGACCTCGGCCGCATCGGCAACCGCGAGACCCCCCACATACTCACTGTGCTGGTCTTCGAGGACCTGGTCATGGCCGTCTACCTGCCGGTGGTGTCGGTCCTGCTGGTCGGATCATCGATGATCGAGGCCACCCGCGACGTGGGCATCGCACTGGCCGTGGTACTCATGATCCTGATAGTGCTCGGCCGCTGGGCCCTACCGATGAGCGAGGTGCTCGAACGACGCTCCCACAGCGTGGCTGACGAAACGGTGCTCCTGTCGGTTCTGGGCTCGGTGCTACTCGTCGGAGGAGTGGTCGAACGCGTGGACGTGTCGGCAGCGGTGGGTGCCTTCCTCGTCGGGGTCGCCATCTCGGGACCGGCACAGCATCGTGCGGCCGCGGTCATCAGTCCCCTGCGTGACCTCTTCGCGGCGATCTTCTTCTTTGCATTCGCCCTGGGAATCGACCTCGCGTCGTTGCCGCCCGTCCTCCCGGTGGCCGCCGGATTGGCGGCACTCGGCGTCGTCACCAAGATCGTCACAGGCTGGTTCGTGGCAAAGCGGGCAGGGATCGGGATCAACGGCCGTTGGCGCACCGGAACGACTCTCGTCGCCCGCGGAGAGTTCTCGATCGTCATCGCAGGTTTGGGGGCCGCAGCGGGAATACAGGCCGACCTGGCGCCGTTGGCCGCGGCCTACGTGCTGTTACTGGCTATTCTCGGTCCGGTCCTGGCAAGAACCGACCGTGCTCCCAAGATCCGAGCACGCGTGACCGGCACTGGATGAACGAGCGTGACTGACAACCGAACCGAAGAAGAGCCGAGCGTCATCCCCCACGAGCCACGTCGGCTACCGCCGTGGCTCGTTCCCGCGCTCATCGGGCTGGTCACGATCTCAGCTGGTCTCGTCACCTGGAGGGCAGGCCAACTCGGATCCTCTGCAGCGTACGAGGACCGTCAATCAGTGGGCCAGACGATCACACAACAGAAGCAGGTCACCGAGGCGGGCCTCGGCACTGCTTCGCAGGCCAGCGCATGGGTCACGTATTCGGCCAGCATGGCGCAGGCAACGGCAACCAGCGATCTGGCAAGCGAAGCTTCGGCACAAGGTCGTGACGATGTAGCCGCAGAACTGCTCAAGCAGTCCCAGAACGTCGCTGATGCGGCCAACGAACTCGCGGTGGCGCAGGGAGTGTTCGGACAACAGGAACTCCTCGACGAGCAGCTCAATCCCGACGAAGATCCCCTGAGCGAGGGATTCAGCATCGATCAGCGCTTCGAAACGCTCAAGACCGATGCGGCGACCGGGGTGACGTCTCCGGGTGTGCTGGACCCGGATGCGTGGGCGAAGAAGGCGGACACAACGCGCTCGCAGGTCAGGATGCTCCGACATGCCACGGTGTTCATGCTCCTCGCCGCCGCCGCATACACGGTGGCCGAACTCGCCCGCGCCCGTTCGACACGGATGGCCGGATTCGTTGTTGGTGGTGCGGTCTACCTGGCCACCCTGATCGTCGTACTGCCGAGTGTGATCTGACATGCCCGGTACCGACAAGGATCCAACCGGCGAACCCTCGGACATTCCGTCCGACGATCCGGACGAGGAGCCCGAGGACACCCCCGCAGAGTCTCGTTACAAGCGTCGTATCGGGGTCTCGTTGGCACTGCTGGCGATCCTCGGTGCCTGGATCGCGGTGATGCAGACCGACGCAGGGACGAATGAGTCCACTGCGGCACGCGAAGCCACCCGGCAGGCCGTCGAAGCCCAGAGCGCCGACGTACTCGCAAAGGGCGCCCAGGGCGCTTCTGACAACGCCAGGGCCGAGGTTGGGACGCTCGGGTCGAAGGCCGTGTTTGCGGATCCGACCGCGCTTGGAGAAAGCCTCGGGATCACCATCGACCCCCGGGGCGCCGAGCAGCGTCTCGAAAATGCGAAGTCCGCGGTGGCGGAATCCCTCGATGGACCTGGACCTGACATAACTGCTCTCACCCAACGTGCGAACGCGCTGACCCTGCGCCAAGCGGCCACTGTGGACACCCGGATCACATGGAACGCCAAGTCCTCGCAGTACGAGACGGTGATGACCGTTCTCGCCATCGCTGTTTTCCTCGTTGGCTTCACCCTGGTGGTGGGCAGGCGCGTCCGGCCACCGCTGGCGGTCCCCGCGATATTGCTTGCCCTGTACTGCGCCGGCTGGGCGGCGTTGATCTATTCCCATGATGTGCCTGACGTGCCCCAACCGGCGGTCGAAGCGACCGCAGCCGGGCAAACGGCGTTGGGCGAATCACGGGCTACCGACGTGTGGAGCGATTTCTCGAAAGCCCTGGATTCGAAACCCGACTATGTGCCGGCCCTGCGGGGAAGAGCGATCGCGACACTCCTCGAGACCAACCCGGACCTGCTCACGACCATGGCTGTGACCGATACATCACCCGCCACGGTCGGTCCCGCCCTCCGCGACATCACAACAGCCATCGACGATGGCGGCGACCAGGATCCGCGAACCGTGGCAACGGCAGCGCTGGTGGCAACTGTGGCAGGCAGGTGGGAACGAGCTTCGACTCTTCTCGACAGCGCCATCGATCTGAACGAGACAGCCGCAGAACTCTACCTGTGGCACGCGGCGGTAGATGTCGCCCTCGGTCATCCCGACAGCGCTCAGAAGTGGTTGCAGAGCGCGAAGGAACGTTTCGGTGACCTCAGCCCGGACCGGATCCGCAGTGCTGTGGCCCAATACCTGAGCGTGCTGGAGATCGTGGCGGAAAAGGACCCCGACCGGGCCCCCGATGTGCGCGAGTTCGCGCAACAGGTCGTCGCTGCAGCCACCGAGAAATCAGTGGACCGACCACTTACCCCGGATAGCGCTCCCCAGGTGTCCCTGGCGGTCGAACAGGCATCATTTGCCGACAACACGACCACCGTGAAGTTCGCACTCGACGGTGTAACGGATGAAACGGCGGTAGCCGTAGTGGGCTACGAACGCCCGGCTCCGGGCGCAGCATGGGTCCAACCGCCGGCGCTCTTCTATGCCGGATCGACGACAGACCGCGGCAACGGTGTGAGCATCGACACGCCCCAGACATGCGCACCGGTGGAGTTCCGATTCGACCTCTACGTAGAAGGTCGGTTCGTCTCATCGACAAACGCACCTGGTGGCAAGGCCACGTGTTGACCCAGGGCCAGGTGTTGAACCAGGGCCAGGTGTTGAGGCAAGGCCACGTGTTGACCCACCGCGGGTGACCTACCTCCAACTGGTTGCCGGATTCGTCGCGTTGATCGGCGGTGCCGAGGTGCTGGTGCGCGGGGCGAGCGCCACGGCAGTGCGGTTCGGCCTGAGTCCACTCGTCGTGGGACTGACGGTCGTCGCCTTTGGGACCTCCGCACCGGAGTTGGCGGTCAGCGTCGGTTCGGCATGGCGTGGCAATGCAGGACTGGCCATCGGCAATGTCGTTGGTTCCAACATCGCGAACGTGCTCCTCGTGCTCGGATCCTCTGCCCTCTTCGGTGGGGCGCTGGTCGTGTCGCGCAAGGTTGTCCGTAGTGACGTCCCGCTGATGGTGGTGGCCTCGGTAGTGGTGTTCATGATGAGCCTCAGCGGGACGATCAGCAGGTTTGAGGGCCTGCTGTTGGCAGCCGGAATCGTCGCCTACGTCGTGTGGACCATACGCATGGCGAGAAAGGACCCGGACCCGCCGGTGCCCGGCGCAAGGGGAGCCGCTTCGCCGGAAGTGAGCCACCCGGGGACCGACAACGGCAATCTTCCCGCGTCGGCATGGGCCGCAGCGACACAGATCGTGGTCGGATCCGCTGCCCTCGTGGCAGGAGCTCATTGGCTGGTCACCTCAGCCACCTCGATCGCCACCAGTCTGGGAGTCTCGGACCTCGTGATCGGATTGACCGTGGTGGCGATCGGCACCAGTCTCCCGGAGCTCGCAACTTCGGTACTGGCTGCCGCCCGGGGTGAACGTGATCTCGCAGTGGGCAACGTGGTGGGTTCCAACCTGTTCAACCTCCTGTGTGTGCTCGGATTCACGGCCCTGGTTTCACCCGACGGGCTGCCCGTGGGTTCTGACGCGTTGGACGTCGAGATACCGATCATGATCGCGGTGGCATTCGCGTGCCTGCCGGTCTTCTGGAAGGGCTACCGGCTGGAACGTTGGGAGGGGGGCCTGTTCGTCGCGTACTACCTCGCGTACCTCGTGTTCGTCGTGCTCGACGCGACCGATAGTTCGGTGGCCGATCCCTTCGGAGTGGCGATCATCGGATTCGTGATCCCGATCACCTTGATCACCTTCGTTGTGCTGGCATGGCAGGGATCCTCGTCACACCGTGGCCGGCGCGATCCGCTCAGCAGCTGACGTCGCTGGTCCCGGGTCGGGTCAGGAGGTCGCGTATCGGATAGGCGATCGTGTATCCGGTGCGTGGATCGCGCGCGGCGATCAGACCCACAGCCTCTCCCGCAGAGTCCACCACTACCCCTCCAGAGGTTCCATCATGAGCCGGGACATCGATCATCAGAACGTCTCCGGCGCCACCCCATCCGGCTCGCTGTTGCACGGCAATCACGTGTCCGCTCTGGATCGTCCAACGTCCCTCGGGAAATCCAACGGTGGTGACCTCGTCACCGGATTCGGCATCGGGACCCAGCGGCAATGGCGAATCGAGTGGCGCGTCCAGCGGCCCCACATCCACCTCCGCCGCGTCCCGGTCTGCCAGGTAACGGAGCACCCGCACATCGGACACTCCCAGGCCTGCACCGCTGAGAGTCACGGTGGACGCTCCGCGCGTGACGTGCGCGTTGGTGAGCCCGACCGGTCCATCCGGCGTGCCGACAATGGTTACGGTCGCCTGGCGGATCTTGCCGCAGGCCCGGACATCGGCCAGCAGCACCGCCGGTTCCACGCGAGCATCCATCTCGTCGTCGCTGAGTTCCTGAATCACTTCGCGTCGCTCGACCGCGGACAGCACCCGCGCACCGGGCATCGCCGCCGCGTGCGAATCGGAACCTGTGGAATCCACCAGCAGGTACGCGCCGGTTCCCAACATCGCCCCGACGACCAGCGCCGAAAGAGGTCCGAGAACTCGTCGCCCCACCACGCACCCACCTGACCATGACCCGGGCCATCACACAAGACCTGTTCGGGCGAGCAAAATTACCCGGACGGCAAGGATTCACGACCCCGATCCTGACCTGGCCCAACGCACCGAGGTCCACCTCAGCTCACCGCTCGAAGGTCGACCGTTCGTCCCCGTCTCCGCGGTAGAGCTGCCAGAGTTTCTCGGCCGCGACAGTCGGAGTGGTTGTCCCGTCACGGACCGAACCCACGAGCGCCTCCACGGACTCACGCACCGCGGACGCGGTTCTCAGGTCGCGGCGCAGCCGGTCGTCCAGCAGGGACCACATCCAGCGCACCTGCTGGTCACGTCGCCGCTCAGCCAGCTCGCCGGTCTCATCCAACTTGCGACGATGCAGTTCCACCTGCTCCCAGAACTCGTCAAGGCCCTTGTTCTCCAACGCTGAACACGTGATGACCGGTGGGTTCCATGTAGGAGTGGCCGGAGTCATCAGGTGGAGAGCCAGCTTGTAGTCTGCAGCGGCCCTGCGTGCACGCATCACGTTGTCGCCGTCGGCCTTGTTCACCGCGATGATCTCCGCGAGCTCGAGTACGCCCTTCTTGATGCCCTGGAGGTCATCGCCGGCGCCCGCCAACATCAGGACGCAGAACATGTCCACCATTTCGGCCACCATCGTTTCGGATTGCCCGACACCCACAGTCTCCACGAGCACAACGTCGAAACCGGCGGCCTCACACAGCACGATCGTTTCGCGCGTCGCCCCCGCAACGCCACCGAGCGCTCCGCTGGCCGGGGAGGCACGGATGAACGCAGCAGGATCAACCGAGAGTCGTTCCATACGGGTCTTGTCGCCGAGCACCGAGCCACCAGTGCGGGAACTGCTCGGATCGACCGCGAGTACGGCGACCTGATGGCCGGCCGACGTCAGGTTCACGCCGAGTTGGTCGATGAAGGTCGACTTGCCGACACCCGGCACACCGGTGATGCCGACCCGGTGCGCGCCGCCGGAGTGGCCGAGCAGCACCGTGAGCACCTCCTGTGCCAGGACACGATGTCGCTCGTTGGTCGACTCGACCAGGGTGATTGCTCGCGCCAGGATCGTGCGGTCGCCTCCCAGCACTCCCGCTACGTACTCGTCGGGTGACAGGACGGCCATCGCAGCAGGCTACCGAGCCGTCCTCATCCATCAAGATCCTTCCCTCGGACGAGCCCGCTTCCTACCGGGCGTGCGGGGTCCCTCACACGAGGTCGAACCGTGCAGTGGCGCCCGCGGTGCATGCGCTAGGTACCGACGGCTGCCTCACCGGTCTGCACCCTCCACAGCGCCCTGTAGAGGCCGTCCATGTCCAACAGTTCGTCGTGGGTACCTGATTCGATCACCCGACCCGATTCCATGACGTGGATCCTGTGAGCATGGCGGATCGTCGAGAGACGGTGTGCCACGACGAGCGTGGTCCGGTCGACGGTCACCCGGGCGAGTGAGCGCTGGATGGCTGCCTCTGTTTCGTTGTCGACCGCAGAGGTCGCCTCGTCGAGGATCAGGACCGCCGGATCCGCGAGGATCGCCCGGGCGATCGTGAGGCGCTGGCGCTGTCCACCCGAGAGTCGCTGGCCCCGTTCACCGACGACGGTGTCGAGCCCGGCGGGCATCTCCTCGATGAACTTCAGAGCCTCGGCCAGATCTGCCGCTGCCAGTATCTCCTCCTCGGGGGCATCCGGTCGGCCGAAGGCCAGGTTCTCCCGGATCGTTCCGTGGAACAGGTAGACATCCTGCGCCACGAATCCGGTGGCACCGCGCAGGGAGGCCAACCTCAGGTCATCCAGCGATGCACCATCCAGTGTGATCGACCCCGCACTGGGCTCGTACAACCGCAGAAGCAACTTGACCACGGTCGACTTCCCTGCGCCGGTTGCCCCGACGATTGCATGAGTTTCACCTGCGGGCACGTGGAGATCGAGCCCCTTGAGCACGTGGCTCTGTTCTTCGCCATACGAGAAGTACACATCGTCGAAACGGATGTCACCGCGAACAGGCTCTGTCAGAACCTGATCCCCGTCGATGATCGTCGGTTTCACACCCAGGAGTCCGAAGATCCGTCGCGACGAAGCCATTGCCCGCTGGTAGAGATCGAGTGTCTCGCCGAGGTCGGTCAACGGCCACAACAGACGCTGGGTCATGTAGACGAGCACGGAGTACAGCCCGACGTCGAGATCACCGCGAAGGGCTGCCCGACCACCTACGACGAGAGTCACTATGAACCCCGCGAGGACCGCGGTGCGGATGAGGGGTCGGAACAGGGTTGAGAGCTTGATCGCATCCTGGTTGACCTCCTGGTAGTACTCGCTGTCGGCTTCGATCCGCTCGGCGTCACGCTGCTCGGCGTTGAAGGCTTTGATCGTCGCTATCCCACCGAGGGAGTTGGTGAGTGTGTCGGCGACGTTCCCGGCGGCCAGGCGCACCTTCGCGTACAGGGGTTGGAGCCTCGTTTGGAAGAACAGCGATCCGACGACGATCACGGGGATGGGAAGAAATGCGAGAACGGCCAGCTCCGGTGAAATGACCAGGAACACAACGCCGACGAAGACAACGTTCGCGGCGACGATGATCAGCTTGTGAACCCCCATGTCCAGGAAACGCTCGAGCTGGTTCACGTCGTCGTTGATCACGGCCATCAGACCGCCGGAGGTGACGCTCTCGAAATACGCCATGTCGAAACCCTGGACATGGTCGTAGAGGTCCGTGCGGGCCTCGTGTTCGATCGTCTGGGCAAGGTTCCGCCACGTCAAAACTGCGACGTATTCCGTGAGCGACTCGATGATCCAGATCACCGCCGTGATGATCGCCAGCACGGTCAGCTGGTCGAACCGGTCGGTGATACCGAACACGCGCCCGATGAATGACTCCTGCTGGTTGACCACGACATCCACGGCCGCTCCGATGAGCAGCTCGGGTGCGATGTCAGCGGCCTTGTTGAGCACCGACATCGTCGTGGCGAGCACCACCCTGGAACGGTGCCCCCGCGCATAACTCCACAGATCCCGCAGGGGAGGATTCTCCGACAGTGGTATGACCGACGTGTAGGTGTTCGTCACGCGTCGACAGTAGCCATGACCCTCGTCGCTCCAAAGGCGAATATCGGCGCGGACCTCACAGTGGGTCAGCAATACTCTGGGCATGCGATCACTTGCGAAGCCGGCATTGGCCGTGGGACTGGCGCTGCTGGTGGCCGCTGCTGCCTGCTCGTCGTCCGACGACGGCAACAGTGCCGCCGACGAACCGACCACTTCTGCGGAGACCACGACAACCGCTGCGGCGTCCACATTCGGTGAGGTGAGCGAGACCTACTCGGATCCTGCCAGTTGGTTGTGCCGACCCGATGTGAACGACGACGCATGCGATGTGGATCTCGATGCCACGCTCGTGCATGCCGATGGGAGCACCGAACCGGAACCCTTCACGCCGGCCGAGGATCCTCCGATCGACTGCTTCTACGTGTACCCGACCATCTCCACCGACGAGGGCGAGAACTCGGACCTGATCCCCGGAGACGCCGAACGTGGTATCGCCATCAACCAGGCTGCACGCTTTGGCGAGGCCTGCAAGGTGTACGCACCCATGTACCGTCAGGTCCCCCTTGGAGCACTGTTCAGCCGCATGGACGCCAGCACCGGTGGAGACTCCGAGACCACCACCACTGCACCGGAGACCGCTGATTCGCCATGGAACATCGCCTACGGCGACGTTCGGGAGGCCTTCAAGGAGTATCTCGCCGAGGACAACGACGGTCGCCCGTTCGTCCTCATCGGCCACAGTCAGGGTGCCGGCATGTTGTCGCGACTCGTCGGCGAGGAGATCGACGACAACGACACACTGCGCCCGATGATGTTGTCACTGATGTCGATAGGCGGTGCTGTAGCTGATTCAGGTGACTCCGCCTACGACAACATCGAGGCCTGCACGTCTCCGACCGACACGAGTTGCGTCATCTCGTACTCGTCGTTCTACGCAGGTGAGCCCCCACCGCAGGACAGCCTGTTCGGGCACCTGCGCGAGGACAGCGATGGACGCGCCATCTGCACCAACCCCGGGGATCCGAGCAATCCCGGAGCTGTGCCACTGCAGTCGTATTTCCAGGCAGCTCACACCGAAGGTGCACCCACGGTGGATACTCCGTTCATCCACTACGACGGCCTTGTCACCGGCGAGTGCACCGCGGATGCCAACTTCGACTGGCTGACCATCACCGATACCTCCGAGGGCCAACCTGGCTGGCCAGCGGACCTGGGCGGTCGGATCACTCCACAGTGGGGAGCACACCTCTCGGACATGAACTTCGCACTCGGAGACCTCATAAACCTCGTGAGGAGCCAGTCCGGCTCCTGAAGGCCGGAGTCGCCCATCGGGGCCCATGGCGAGTCCGGATGAGCCCACCACCAAGGGATTCGGGGCTGCACCGGGGGCGCAACCGGCCCGCGGCCAGAATGGCCTGACCAGGTGGGAAACTGCCTTCCGCCATTGACAAGCGCACCCCGTTGCCCATTGAGCACCGGATGGCCAACGACTCCGCTTTGGCACTGACGGCCGCCACCGGTCACGCTTGTAGGCAGGTGGAGAACAAAGAGAACCCGCAAGCGAGACCGAGGACATAGTGACCCTCTCGATCGATCCAGATCAGGGAACCCCCGAGGGGGAGCCGGCACCACAGGACTCCTCCCAACCACCCGACCAGATCTCGGGGGACGACCACACCGTTCCGGACGACCACACCGTTCCGGACGACCACACCGTTCCGGAGGACCACAGGGTGCGCAACGCAGCCATTGGCCTGGCGGTCGTAGCGGTATTGCTGGCTGGCCTGGCCATCTTTGCGTCGGGCAATGACACTGCCGCGCCGGGCTGGCGTGGTCGGATACTTCCCACCCCTGAACAGATTCCTGACATTCAACTCACCTCCACCGACGGCCGACCGTTCAGCCTGGTCAACGACACCAAGGGCGACCTGACCCTGCTGATGTTCGGGTACACCAACTGTCCGGACATCTGCCCGATCAGCCTCGGCACACTCGAGGCCTCACTCGAGGAGTTGGGTCCCGACGTTGCAAACCGGGTGAACATGGTTTTCGTCACGGCGGACCCGAAACGTGACACGCCCGAGGTACTGCGGACATTCCTCGATGGCTACAGCAAGGACTTCATCGGTCTCCGGGGAACCGCCGCCGAGGTGACCCGGGCACAGACCATGGCCGACGTACCGGTTGCCCAACTGGGCACTGCAGATGACGATGGCCAGTACACGGTCGGTCATGCGACCCAGATGATCGCCTACCAGGACGATGGGATAGCGCGGATCGTGTACCCCTTCGGTACGCGCGCAGAGGACTGGGAAGCAGATCTACCGCGACTTCTCGCCGGGGAGCACCCGAGCGTATGAACAACATGTCGTCCCCTCACGGGGTTTCCCTGCCGAACATCACTGCCCTTGCTCTGGGTACAGCTCTGTTGTTGGGTGGGACGTACCTCAGCGGTTGCACAACCAGTGGTTCATCCGACACCGGGGGAATCACGATCACGGACCCCGTCGTAGGTGCCGTGCCGGCCGACTCGGCCGCCCTCTACATGACGATCGACAACTCCGGTGACGACGACGCCATAGTCGCTGCGTCCTGTGATTGTTCGGCCAAAGCCACGTTGCACACGACTACCGACAACAACGGCATCGCGATCATGGAGTCGACCGACGAGGTCGACGTTCCATCCGGGAAAAGCATCGTGTTCAAGCCTGGAGGTCTGCACATCATGTTGGAGGACCTGTCAGCTCCGCTCGAGGCCGGCTCCCACATCGAAGTCGAGATCGACTTCGAACACGCCGCCCCCCAGACCGTCGATGTGCCGGTGGTCCCGCTCGACGAACTCGCGAAACGGGTCGACGAATCATGAGCGGAGGAAGCTGATGCGCTGGTGGTGCTCTGCACTGAAGCAGGATTGGGACTGGACACCCCGGCCGTACCTCGGCGTATGGATCCTGATCGCCCTGATCGTCGCTAGCTACGCACGCATGTGGCACACCCACCATCGCGACCACGAACGGCTGGACAGCGACAGGAAGTACATGTTCCGGTTCGCGTTCGGTGTGGTGCTGTTGTGGGTCGCATCCGATTGGCCGGTCGGAACCCTTGGCGGGGGATACCTGGCGTCGGTCCACATGGTCCAGTACATGACCTACACGTTCGGCGCGGCGCCGATGATGATCCTCGGCACCCCAACATGGATGGCCGAAGCCGTCCTCGGCCGCCTACGCCTTCGCAACGTGTGGCTCGTGTTGTCGAAACCCCTCGTTGCCCTGCTCATCACCAACCTGATCCTGTTGGCCACCCACTCTCCGGTGGGGGTCGACCACCTTCGCGCAACCCAGTTCGGGTCCTTCGGCATGGACATGGTCTGGTTGCTCGCGGGACTCGTGATGTGGGCTCCTGTGATCAACCCGATTCCCGGCGCAGCCATCGCATCCGACCCCGGACGCATCGTCTACCTCTTCTTCGCCGCTGCGGTCATTCCGATGATCCCCGGAGGTTTCATCACCTTCAGCACCGGAGCACTCTATTCGACCTACGAACTCGCACCCCGGGTGGGCCTCACGCCTCTCCACGACCAACAACTCGCCGGGGTCGTGATGAAGCTGTCCAGCCTCCCGGTGGTGTGGACCACGATGGGTGTGATCTGGTTCCGCTGGTACAAGCGGGAGAATTCACGACCGGCGCACCGTCGCGCACCGGTGCGGCGCGAGGACATCCACCTCGAGGCACCCACTCCCCCCGCAGAGGTTCAGCGGACGGCAAGGCACGCATCCCACTAGAGAGAGTCCGTTGTTGAACGGGAACTAGTGGGTGCTACTCGTCGAACCCAGCTCGTTCGACGAACTGACGACGTCCCTGATCGAGTACCCAGTCATGTCCCCAGATGACCATCGGGCGCGGCGAGTGTTCCCACCGCGCGGAGCAATGGGTTGGCCGGCGACAGTTCGGACACCAGTCGGGCGGTGGTTCCCCCACCGACCAGGTCGTCCAGGGTCAAGCGAGCGGACCCACGAACATCGCCGACCACCTCGGTCTCGATCAGCCGCGCCCGTCGCACACGGCGTAGTTCGATGTTGAAACGGACGAGATACGGCAGGGGCGGCTCCACCTCGCAGTACCACGAAGCGTCCTCCACGATCCCGCCCGCGGGGTCGAACTTCCGCAACCACGGCCACCACGACTGGTAGCTGTCGACCTCGCAGATCCGATCCCAGATGAGACCGGGGGACTCATCGAAAACCCACTGCCGATCAGAAACGACGCGGAAAATCATCGATTACGTCGAGTGAGCTTCTCCAGCAGTTCCTTGGCCGACTCGACGATGACGGTCCCCGGCGGGAAGATCGCCGCTGCCCCACCAGCACGTAGTTCGTCATAGTCCTGGGGCGGGATCACCCCTCCCACCACGATCATGATGTCGGGGCGTCCGAGATCCTCCAGGGCTGCCTTGAGTTCCGGAACCAGTGTGAGATGCCCTGCTGCCAGCGAGGAAGCCGCCACCACATGCACATCGGCCTCAACTGCCTGGCGCGCGGCTTCGGCGGGGGTCTGGAACAGGGGACCTATGTCCACGTCCCATCCGAGGTCCGCCATCCCGGTGGCAACCACCTTCTGTCCCCTGTCGTGACCGTCCTGGCCCATCTTGGCCAACAGGATGCGGGGACGACGACCCTCGGACGCCTCGAACGCCTCCACGAGCTCCCGCACTTCGTCGACCACACCTGCAGTATCGCCCAATTCCTGGCGATACACGCCCGAGATCGATCGGATCTCCGCCCGATGGCGTCCATAGACCTTCTCGAGGGCATCGGAGATCTCGCCCACCGTGGCCTTGTTGCGGGCTGCATCGATTGCGAGCGCCAGCAAGTTTCCGCCGCGTCCATCGGCGCAGTTCGTCAGCGCCTCCAGGGAAGCACCGACGGCGTCCGGATCGCGTTCAGCCCGGAGTCGTTCCAGCTTTGCCACCTGACCTGCGCGAACGGCCGAGTTGTCCACCTTCAGGACGTCGATGTCCTCGTTCCCATCGAGCCGGAAACTGTTCACACCGATCACTGGTTGGCGACCGGAATCGATGCGGGCCTGTGTGCGGGCCGCGGCTTCCTCGATGCGCAACTTCGGGGTCCCGGATTCGATCGCCTTGGCCATGCCCCCCAGTTCGTCCACTTCTTCGATCAACGAAAGTGCCTTGGAAGCGATCTCGGCGGTGAGTCTTTCCACGTAGTAGCTGCCACCCCACGGGTCGACAACCCCTGTCGTGCCCGATTCCTGCTGGAGGAACAACTGGGTATTGCGGGCGATGCGGGCCGAGAAGTCGGTGGGAAGCGCCAATGCCTCATCGAGGGCGTTGGTGTGCAGGCTCTGGGTATGGCCCTGCGTGGCAGCCATGGCTTCGATGCAGGTGCGCATGACGTTGTTGAACACGTCCTGTGCGGTGAGGGACCACCCGGAGGTCTGGCTGTGGGTTCGCAGACTCAGCGACTTCGGATTCGCAGGCGCGAATCGCTCACGCATCAACTTCGCCCACAACAACCGTGCCGCCCGCATCTTCGCGATCTCGGTGAAGAAGTTCATGCCTATCGCCCAGAAGAACGACAGCCGGGGTGCGAACGCGTCGACAACCAGCCCGGCGTCGAGACCCGCTCGCACGTACTCGAGACCATCAGCAAGCGTGTAGGCCAACTCGATATCGGCAGTCGCACCTGCTTCCTGCATGTGATAGCCGGAGATCGAGATCGAGTTGAACCGGCCCATGTTCCGGGAGGTGAACTCGAAGATGTCGGCGATGATCTTCATCGACGGGCGCAGGCGGATAGATGTAGGTGTTGCGGACCATGAACTCCTTGAGGATGTCGTTCTGGATGGTCCCCGCCAGCTGTTCGGGCTTCACGCCCTGTTCCTCGGCTGCGACCACATACAGCGCGAGCACGGGGAGCACAGCGCCGTTCATGGTCATCGACACCGACATCGCGTCCAAGGGGATGCCGTCGAAAAGCACCCGCATGTCATAGATCGAGTCGATCGCTACCCCGGCCATTCCGACATCGCCTGCCACACGGGGATTGTCGGAGTCGTATCCGCGGTGTGTGGGAAGGTCGAATGCCACCGAGAGGCCCTTCTGGCCCGCTGCCAGATTGCGTCGATAGAAGGCGTTGGAATCCTCGGCGGTGGAGAATCCGGCGTACTGGCGAATCGTCCACGGCTGGTTCACGTACATCGTGGGGTACGGACCACGCAGGAATGGAGCGATGCCGGGGTAGGTCCCCAGAAAGTCGAGTCCGTCACGATCCGCCAGGCCGTAGGAGGGCTGTCTCGGTGATGCCTTCGGGTAGTTCCCGGGGCTCACCTCGGATCTCCGGAGCGGGCCCCGGAGGGCGGACAGGGAAGGCCGTGGACGAGAAGTCGGGCACGAACAGGTCACTCATGACTGGGCCTCCGCTGGGTCGCCCGGGCCGGCGTTGGTCGCATCACCTGTATCGGCCTCACGTGCAGGAGGTATCCCCAACAGGTCGTGCGCTCCGCGCAGTATTTCGAGCACGTTGACGCCCACGTGGATGAACTCGTCGACTCCGCCGGCCTCCAGGTCGCCCCGGCCCTCGCCTGGCTTGCCGGCGAGGTAGAGGCGCTCAGCACCCGATTCGGTCAATGCACGCGCCGTGTCGGCTGCAAGCTCTGCGTAGGTTTCGTCGCTGGAGCAGATGCACACGATCCGGGCCGGGTCAGCTGCGAAGTCCTCGGCGGCTTCATCCGCGGAAGCGAAACCTGACGTGGTTCCCCGTTCAGAACTGGCCGCGAGCAACCCGCCGGCTTCGAAGAAGTTCTTCGTCCAACTGGCCCTCGCGGTGTGAGTGGCGACAGGGCCCATGTTCGCGAGGAACACTCTCGGAGTGCCTCCACCGGGCTCCGCAGCGTCTCGCACAGCGTCCGCCGCATCGCGCAGAGCCTCGAAAGGCTCTGCCCAACGCACCTGACGAAGCGGTTCGCAAGAGGTGGCTGAATCAGTGGGATCAGCCTCGACCGGTCGACCCGAATCGGCTTGGCCCGCCTCCGGCAGAGTCTCATCTAGGTTCGGGAATTCCGACACGCCGGTGATCGGAGCCTTGCGGGTTGCGACTGCAGACATGCGAGCGTCGCGTACAGAAGCGATCCGCGCGGCGAGCGTGCCATCCAGGAGGACGCTCGGCATTCCACCAGCGCCCTCGAGCACGCGGAAGATATCCCAGGCTTCCGCGGCGATCGCTTCGCTCAACGACTCGACGTACCAGGAGCCGCCGGCAGGGTCGATCACCCTTCCGACGTTGGATTCCTCTGACAAGAGCAACTGGGTGTTGCGAGCCATGCGGAGCCCGAGCGGAGAAGGTTCGCCCAGCTCTGAATCGAACGATGCGGTGACTATTGAATCGGCACCGCCCAAAGCAGCCGCGAACGCACCGGATGTGACCCGGAGCATGTTCACCCACGGATCGCGCCGCGAGAGGTTGCGCCGCAGTGTCTTGACGACCAGAGCAGGAGGAGTCGTGCCCACATCGATGCCACAGGATTCTGCCATGGCGGCGTAGACCCTCCTCGCGGCGCGGACCTTGGCAATCGTGGTGAAGAAATCTGCATCGGCACCCAGAACGATCTCGATGCTTCTGCCTGCTTCGGGTGCTCCGATCCCGGCGTCCTGCATGGCCCGCAGGTACGCCACCGCTGTCGAGAGCAAGGCTGCCAGTTCCTGGGCCTCACTGGCTCCCGCCTCCGCATAGGCAGTGGCGTCCACGGACCAGGTGCGCACGTTCGGGTAGCGCTCTGACGCCATGGCTGCAAGACCTGCACCGTCGGCGAGGGCCCGCTCGACGCCCTGGGGTAGGTGTCCGGTGCGGGCGAGCAGGCCCAGCGGATCGGCACCGAAACCACCTGCACAGGAAGCGTCGGCCATGTCGGCATCGTTCCAGATCGTCATCAGCCACTTCGCGCTCGTGAGGAACCCACTCCCCGGCGCGAGCACCACCGGTGCGAGGTCGAGGTGTACCCCGTCGAGCTCCGATCGCAGCGCTTCGGCTGACCCGAGTGCGCCGCCTCCGACCAGCAACGAGGTGGCGCCGCGCTCCAGTTGAGCCACCGCGCCCCGACCGCCGGACCCATCTCCTTCAACGGCTAACTGTGCACCGCCGCCGATTGCCACCCTCAGGTCCCAGCGTCCGCCCTCACGTTGGGTTCCGACGAAGGATCGGGTGAAAGGAACGGCACCCGGAGAGCCCGTGAACAGCTCATCGGGGCCATCCGTATAGAGCGGCTCCACCCTGAGTCCGTCCGCTGTGTGTGAGACCAGAGACTCGACCGTTCGGCCCTTGAGGCCCTTCTCCGCCAAGGCCAACCACTGATCCTCAGTCGCCGGGTCGAAGTCCCCGGCAAGACTTACTTCAGAAAGACTGACTCCTGGGAGGCCGTCGACGATCTCAGAATCGGCCGGTTGGGCCACGGTTTCCTCCGTTGTCGCGGTGTGTGCCTGCGGGTAGGACCCGCACTGGAACAATTGCGGGACCGCGGCGAGGCTACCGGAGCGGGAACTCCCAGCCCAACGGTCAGGCGTTGACGACGGAGTGTCCCGTCAGCAACCGTCGGAACCGTGATGCCGCCACCGGTCGTGAGTACAGGTATCCCTGACCGATCGAGCAGCCGAGATCCATCAACTGGTCCTCTTGGGATTCTGTCTCGATACCCTCGGCGATCACTCGTGCATCGAGGTTCGACGCCAGGTCCAGGACGGTGGTGACGATTCGTTGGTTGGTCACACTCGACAACCCGGCAACGAAAGAACGATCGATCTTGAGGACGTCGAACTCGAAACGGTCCATGTACGCCAACGACGAGTAGCCGGTGCCGAAGTCGTCGATCGCGAGGCGGATTCCGTGGGTACGGAGGCTGCTCATCTGCGAACACACGAGATCCGTGTCATCGAGCAGGTGCGACTCTGTGACCTCGAGAATCAGGGCGCTGCTCGGCAGTCCATTCAGGCGGAGATCGCGGAGCACGCTCTCGACCAGTTCGGGATCATGGAGTTCGCCCACCGAGAGGTTCACCGACACCGTGAACTCCATGAGACCGGGGATCTCGGACCGCCATCTGGCGAGATCCTCGAGCGCCTGGCCCCGCACCTGGGCATCCAGACGTTCGATCAGCCCCGAATCCTCCGCAAGAGGAATGAACATTGCGGGACTCAGCCGCCCACGCTCGGGGTGGTCCCAGCGCACCAGGGCTTCTGCACCGATGATCTCGCCGTTACCGAGTCGCACGATCGGCTGGTAGTTGACAACCAACTGGTCGGTTCCGATGGCACGAGCCAGGTCGCCACGCAGTTCGAGTCGGTCCGAGGAAGCAATTCTCATCGAGTGTTCAAAGCGCACGATGCGACGCACCGAGTCACGCTTTGCCTCATGCAGGGCCGTGATCGAATTGTGCAACAGGCTCTCGGGGTCATCCGTGCGGTCATGGTCCACAGCCATGCCGGCAGATGCCGACAAACTCAGTTCCCGACCGTTGAAGTTCAGTGGTTTGGCAATCTCGTCGAGGATCGTCTCGGTCATTTCCAGGACAGCCTCTTCGCCATGCGCACGCTCGAGGATCACTGCGAACTCATCCGCTCCGATGCGGGCGGCCTGATCACCGAATGACAGCGTCGATTTGATCCGCTCCGACACGGCCCGGAGCACATCGTCTCCAACCGTCTGGCCGAGGCTGTCGTTGACATCGCGGAAGTCGTCGATGTCTATGGAGATCGCAGCAACAGTGCTCCGACCTGCGTTGTGCTTGAGCATCCGCTCGAGTTCCTGAACCGCCAAGAGCCGATTGGGCATTCCGGTCAAGGTGTCATGGGTTGCCTGATGGTGCAGGCGTCGATCGAAGTTCTTACGTTCGGTGACGTCGCGGGCGTTCATCACGAAGCCGCCCACCGCGGGCTCGTTGCGGAGGTCGGTCACGAGCGCCTCCAACGTGCGCCAGTCCCCCGAGACATGTGTGAATCCGAACTCGAAGGTCCCACCGCTCCTCGCGGTTTCACGCAGCTTGCTCGGCCAATCAATATCAGCGGCCATGAACACACCCGACATCGACAATCCGAACAGTGCATCTGGCGTCTGGCCCACCATCTCGATCGCCGAGGGGCTCGCGTAGTTCACGCGGTCGTGGTCATCTATCACCATCACGAGATCCGAGTTGTTCTGCACAAGCGACTTGAACCGCGCTTCGGAGAGCAGCAGGAGGTGTTCCGCGGCCTTGCGGTCGTCGACTGCACGAGCGTTGAGCAGGACTCCGGCCACATCCGGGTCGTCGGTGAGGTCTGTAGCCTGTACCTCGAACCAGAGGTAGGTCCCGTTGAGATGCCTGAGCCTCAACTCCTCGGAACCATGCCCGGTTCTGACGACATCGCTCAGGAGGGCTTCGGCACGCTCGAGGTCATCGCGATGCACCAGTTGGGAGAGTTCGAAGGCGAAACCCGGTTCCGGATCGAAGCCGAGTAGTCGTTTGCACACCGGCGACGTATAGACGAGCTCATGGTCTTCACCGAGAATGGTGACGATGTCGGACGAGTTCTCGATGAGGGTTCCGAAGCGCTGCTCGGCGCGTTCGCGAACCTGTTCCTCGGTGCGTCGAGCCGCCCGAATCGCTATCGCACCCTGGCGGCAGAGCGCGGTCACGGCGTTGGACTGATCGGTGCCGAGGGGTTTATCGACTCCGATGAGAAACACCCCACGAACCTCACCCTGGAAAGCCAGCAGTCCGCCGTACCAATTACCGTCGACGCCCACTGAATGAAGTGCGACCAGGTCTCCGGTGGAAGGGCGACTGATCTCGGCGAGTTCGGCCTGCATCGCCCGTAGCGCGGGAGCGAGCTCGGAAGTCCACCCCTGCGAACCGGTCGTGAATGGTGCCTCGACCAAGCCTGCGTCAATCAGTTCGGATCCGATCAGGTGCTGCGCTCCACTCTCGAGGATCATCGCAACCTCGCCGTCCATCTCTGCCTCGACCAGACGCTCGCCAACCGTACGCAGCGTTCGCTCCTGAGTTGCCAGGAGCTCGTTCTGACGAACGAGCCGCCCCAGACGGACCAAGACCATCGGGGTGAGCACGATCGAGCCCGCAGCCGGGAGAACCAGGGCGAAACCCTTCCCACCGGACAGCACCTGCATCAGGAGCAGAAGCGGGGGTGCCACAAGCGCAAAGGCCAACACGGCGATGCGGCGGTTGCTGAGACGACGACGCAACGAGGACCCGGTGGGTCTATCAAGGAGATGCTTCATCGACGGATGTAGGAGACCCGTGCCTCCCAGCACCAGCGCAACCACACCAAGCACGTTCAGGACCCGCACACTGAGAACATCGACGGTAACCAGGTTGGCAACGCCATCCATCGAGAACGTCACTATCAACGCAGCGGCGAGATACCGATTGCTGGGCGTTGGTTGCGATCCTGAAACCAGGGCGAGGATGGCTGCCATGAAAGCGACCATCGTGATCATGCTGAACCCGACCATCGTGAGTTGCTGTCCCACTGAAACGGTGCGCGTGCTCGTGATGTGAATGATCAGAGTCCAGTTGGCGATACCCGCGGCAAGACCGCCCACAACCGAGTCGAGCAACGGGTCGATTCCGATCCGTCCGACACGTCTCCGGACGATCACCAGGATCGCTGCGATGAACAACCCATAAGCGAGCACCACGAACACGTCAGCGGGCGACGGAAAGGGGTAGTCGGCTTCCCGCATCACCCCATCAACGTTGCGAACGACGCCACTGAGGAGTTGGCTGGTGCCCGCCAGTACGACGAGGAGAGTCGGGAGTCTGACCGGGTGGGGGAGACTGCGAACGCGTCGTCCTCCACTTGTCAGTACCCACAGCGCAAGGACGAAGTAGAGGCCATCCTCGATGCCTTCAGGCGCAATGAAGAACGCTCCCAGGAGGATGAACGTCACCGCCAGGAAGCCGCGGAACGCTCGCCGCTCGGCAGCGGTGGAAAACAGCTCGTTGAGTGTGCGGTCGGGTGCTGTCATACGCGTGAGGGATCTCGTCTCCCACACAACGATCGGCACAACCGAAGCGATAGTGAAGCTTTCAGGGTCAGATCAGCGAAGGGACCAAACCGTGGAGAATCGCAAACTCCGTTGCATACGCAACGCTGCACACGACTGCGATGCTCATGACGAAGCGACGCTGATATCCCTGTCGCCAAAGTAGGAGTGGTGGCAGTACCCCTGCAATCAGCAGAGACATCAGTACCGAAGACACCCCACCCGCGACCTTGGAACGCAACAACATCTCATTGGCTCCGACCTCGCGGTATCTACGTTGGAGGTCCAGGCGCTTCAGGAACCACGCAGCCACACCTCCTGGATCGTCGGTCGTTCCCCTGGATACAAGGAATAGCTGAGCAGGTACGTAAACCACGTAGACCGCCAACATCGCCCAAAGGGCGCCCGCTACCCGGGAAAGGAACCAGAAGAACGGCCCGAACGTCAGGTCGTCCAGCACGACCAGGGTCAGGATCGTGACGAACCACCACCAGATCGTTGCCCACGCGGACTGAGGCTTCGTCAACTCGGGTGGTCGTGTCACGTCAGGCGAAACCGTACTAGCGAGTAGGTGCACCCGGCTCAGCGCTGCCCACAGTCTCCGATCCGACCATCACGCATGGCAATGACCCAGAACCTTAGGCTCTGGGTCATTGCAGGCGATGCAGTTTGTCTGCATGCAATTCTCAGGCGGATAAGAGGCAGAGGTGGCTCTTCATATTCAAGTTACAGCTGCAACGGGGGTGGGCCCCACGGCACTTGCAGCGTTCGACGATGCGCTGATGAGCGCGGGCGTCTCGAACTTCAACCTCGTGCGGCTATCGAGCATGATCCCGCCCGGATCAACGGTCACGACATCGAACAAGCAGATGTGTCGTGGCGAATGGGGCGACCGTCTCTATGCGGTATGGGCATTCCAGAGTGCTGAACTGTTGGGCCAAGAGGCTTGGGCCGGGGTTTCGTGGATCCAGGATCCCGAAGATGGCCGCGGCGTTTTCGTGGAACACGAAGGCCAGAGCGAACTTCAGGTCCGTGAGGAGCTGCTGGCCTCGATCGAAAGTCTCCGCCGCGCCCATCGGCTACCGGACGTGGATGCCTGCACGATCGTCACAGGGACGAGAGTTGAGAATCAACCCGTCTGTGCGCTCGTGATCGCCCCCGTCGCCTCGGAACCGTGGCAATGAGTTCACTGGATGCAAACGGAACACATGGCTCCCAGGTGAATGACCCCAACGCAGAGATCGCCATGCCGGCGGAGCTGCCCTTCGATACAGTGATCGTGCCAGCCCCCCTCCCCGAAGGTTGGAACATTGGAGAGGCGTCAGGTTCCCAGATCGGCGAAGCAGAACGTCTGGAATATGAGGTCTTCCGGGCTGCCGGATTCTGTGAAGAAACAGGCACGCACCGCACCAAGGAGTTCGAACCCTGGCGCGATGTCTCTGCGTTCCAAGTAGTCACCTCCCCCGATGGCACGATCCAGGGCACTGTGAGGGTGATGATCGGCGACTACGACACGCTCCCCGTCGGGTCCTTTGAGCGCATAGCTGAGTATCCACCCGATCCGGTGCTCGAATATGCGTCTCTTGCCCTTGCTCCGGACCAACGACGCATGGGCGTGGCCGAAGCGCTCTACCGTGCAGTCTGGCTGAAGGCTGTCCGACACAACACGGGGGGCATCGTCGCCATCTCCGAGGACTGGTTGATCGAGTTGTTGAACGCCAATTATGGGTTCGGCTTCATGCAGCTCGGAGCACCGCGGTGGTACATGGGCGGAGAGTGCTTCCCGATGGGCATCGCCCTGCCCCCATTGCTGGCTCGGATGAAGAACCAACCCGCCTTCCTCCGATGGCTCACCGAAGTGGTGGATCTCCGCGATGTGGCACAACCCAGCTACGAGAACTCCGGATCCAGCTTCAAGGAAGCGGTGACAACCGTGAGAAGAACCGGCAGCTGAGCCCCCGAAGCATGCGTTGGCCCTCCCAGTGTTGGCCCTACCAGTCGGGTTCGTCCGGAAACTGCTTGCGACGCACTCTACCCAGAGCGCCGAGGTGGTAGCGGACATATGACTGCTCCACGACCTGGCAATCTTGCTCGATCAATGCATGCAAACGTTCCAAGTTGTACCCGGGGACTGCCGCGAGCAAGTGATGGGCCGTGTGATAGTTCGCATTCCACACAAGGAAACGCAGCGCTGCGCTCGACAGAACTGTGCGGGTGGTCACAAACACTGACCCCGGCCCGTACGCACACTCGTAGTGCTCAGTCGTCGAGATCAGTCCTGCCAGTGGAAAGTACACCGCCAATGGCGCCAACCAGAGCAGCAAAGGCCAACGCCATCCGAACGTGAAACCGGCCATGACGAGCGCTGCGATCGCTAGCACCATCGCGGCGCCCGATGCCAGGTCCATCCCGGGTCGGCGACGCTTGTGGGCCCAGCCCGCACCCCGACCGAACAACACTGCGACGAACTGGGTCCACAGGATGACCGCCAACCCTGCAATGGCGAACACGACAGTCGCCACATATGCGGGAATGCTCCGAACCACGAGGATCGGTTCCGTATCGCCTTCTTCGTGGGTCTTCAGGTGGTGTTCGAGGTGATACGCCCGGTAGGTGGAATAGGGCATCATCGAGAGTGTCCCCGTGAGGAGCCCTGCGGCATGGTTGAACACGGGATGATCGAAGAGCGAGCCGTGCAGGGCTTCATGCACCGCTGCGAAACAGGATGTGAAGACCGCTCCAGCGACAAGCCAGTAGACGACCCAGACCGCCCAGGTATCGAGTAGCGACGCAAGCACCGCGGTACCCACGAGCGCCACCAACAGAATCGCGAGTCGAATCGCGGAGTCCTTGCCGTTGACCACCGCCAATCGCTGTTCGGCAGCGACCTTTCGTACCTCAGCCGCCAGGCGCGGGACCGGAAGGCCGGCGATCTCGAGTGCCTCACGGTCGGTAACGTCCGGAGCATCGGCCAACGAAGGCCCGTGCGCGTCGGCCCGGTCAAACTCCTCAAGATCCTGCAACTCACGAGAGCGTGAGGCCACACCCACTCCATTCGGGCCCGGTCTACCCAACAGCGTCCAGTGACGGCTACCACTCAAGAGTCAACCACACGGTCGCCCCGCCTGCCCATCGTGTCAACGCGATGGTTTGCTCACTGGAACGGTCATATCGGGGCCACCGTTGACGACCGCGTAGGATCACTTCCAATGTTCAACTTCAGCACCGACATGCTCGCCGCCACGTCCAGCTCGTCCTTCGATGCGGCCATCTTGATTATCCGTCTGGCGCTCGGACCGATGCTGTTCATGCACGGCTACCAGAAGTTGTTCATGGGTGGACGAATCGAAGGCACCGCCGGATGGTTCGAATCGATGGGGATGAAGCCCGGCAAGGTGAACGCCTGGATGGCTGCACTCACCGAGACCGGTACCGGTGTTCTGATGACTCTCGGACTGCTCACGCCGTTCGCTGCAGCGGGCATGGTCGGCGTGATGGTGGTTGCCTGGTTCACACACCGCGGCACGTTCTTCGTGTTCAAGGATGGTTGGGAATACAACTTCGTGATCGGCGCAGTCGCGATCGCGATCGGAACGCTGGGTGGAGGCGCCTGGTCCGTCGACGGACTGTTCGGCATCGACGACTCACTCAGCGGATGGTTGGGGCTTGCAATAGCTGCCGGGCTGGGCCTCGCTGCAGGGTTCGGCAGTCTGGCGGTGTTCTACCGTCCCGACCCCGAATAGGCCACCTGAGGATCGGCGCAGCGCCCGAACTGGGCCCCGAACCGACGGCTTCAGAATCTCTCCAGTTCTGCGGCGAACGCGCCGAATCGACAGGTGATGACCAACTCCGATCTCTTCGTCACCGCCATTGAGGAAGCCCGTGCCATAACCCCGACGGACTGGACCACGGGAGGGGTCGACGCGTTTCTGCGTTGTGCGGACGATTGGTCTCCGGTGCGTCTGACCCAGGAATGCGTAACCCTCGCAAGTGAGATATCCGCAGCAACCCAGTCGGTTCTCTACACCCGCGAACGGGACACGATGCGGTGTCTCGCCATGTGCCCACCCCGCCTGGAATCACCACTGGCCGTCCCCCAGGACGTAGACACCTTCCCGTGGGACATGGGGTCCCTCATGGCATCGAGGTTCGTCCTGGTCGACGACGCTTCCACCCTGGTCGCCTCAACGGGTTCACTCGCTGGGACCACCCTCGGCGAGCTCGATCTGACCAGCGCGGTCCACCTGCCGCTGTGGGCCGGCAATCGGGCAATGGGTGCACTGATCCTCTACTGGACCGAGCGGATCTCTCAGTGGGACGACCGCCCCGGCGCCCTCCTGCGTGCATTGGGAGTGTTCACCCTGGATCGGTTGAGTCGTGCATCCTCCGACTCGATCCGCACCGCGCCGAGACGACTCTGATGAGGACCACACCTGCGCATCCGCGCTCCGAGGACTGACCGACGCAGCACTGACGTAGTTCACGCGGCCGACCTCACTCGAGGCGGATCAGATCCTTCGCAGGATCAACTGGCGAAGACGCGCAACCATTCCTCCGCGGTACCCGGCTTGAACACCATGTTGGAACTGCGTACCTCACCCATCGCCTGGGACGGCTTCGGCGAATAGAGGTGACCGGGATACAGCACCGCGGAATCGGGCACCTTGGAGAGAGTCTGGGTGAGGCTCTCGTAGAGCGCCGCGGGGTCACCTCCGGGTAGGTCGGTACGCCCACAACCCTGCAGAAAGAGTGTGTCTCCGGCCACCAGGCGCCCGTCGACCAGGAAGCACTGAGACCCCGGCGTGTGGCCGGGTGTGTGGAGCAGTTCGACGTCGACCTCACCCACTGTCACCTTGTCGCCCGAAGTGTGTTCCACCAGATCACTTTTGGACAGATCCGTGACCTTCAACACCCACTCGGCCTCGGCCGACTGAATGTGGACAGGCACCTGGGTCTGTGCGAGCAGTTCGTTGACGCCCTCGATCCTCATCCCCATCATGTCGCCACCGCAGTGGTCAGGGTGATAGTGAGTCACCAGGACGCCCGTGAGTGTCATCCCGTCGCTCTCCGCGATCGCCTTGAGCTCGGCCACCCCATAGGCAGGGTCGACCACCAGGCACTCACCTGTGGTGCGGTCACCGATCAGATAGGAGAAGTTGACCATCTGTTGGGCGATCGGGTCCGACTCGGCGAAGTCGACCCCAGCCAACAGTTGACGGAAGTAAACGCGATCATCACTCACGCCCCGAACCGTACCGGGCCGGTGGGGTCGATGTTGAGCCACGTGTTGTCGGCCCCGCCGGGCATGGGGTCGACACGGCTGTTCCGCAGGCCGGCGATCACGAGGCTGCGAGCCATCGACGCAACAGCGCGCTGTAGGTCTCGTTGTAGCTCTCGTAGTCCCGACGCAACGCGCCGACCTGATCACCGCTGCGGCCCGCCATCGCTCTCAGCTCCACCGGTAGGAGAGGATCTGCATTCATGTGGCGCAGCACAGCCGCGGCAAGAACGAATCCCGGTTGGAGAGCTCCAAGATCGTCGGCGGAAAGGCGTTGCGCCATCCCTGCCATCTCGCGACGCAACGACAGCGCCGCGTGGTTCCAGCCCTGCTGGTCCCACAGACGTTCCACCAGATCCCCATCCGCGTCAGGAAAGGCAACGAATCTCGACGCCTGAGCCGCCATGACCGAGCGAGCGCTGTTTGCCGCATCGCCGGTCAGTGTGACGTTGTCGGGACGCAACCACACCCCGTCACGCAGTTCCGCGAGACGCAGCGCACGAGCGGCGCGACGTAACCCTCGCGCGTTCTTCAGCAGGACGGGCGGACGCGGCGACCACCCACATCTCCCATTGCCCACTCCACTCGCGCATCTCCACACGTCGGGATACCAACTGGCGTTCGCGTCGTTCAGCCAGATGACCCACCAGCTCATAACGCCCGTCATCATGGCGTGTGAGTTCACGGGCAGTTGTCATTCGGGACAGGGCTGTGCGCACGGTTCCCTCGGCGAGTTCGAACAGCTCTCCGGCTCGGACCAGGGCCCGAGAGGACATGACCGGTGGTTCGGTCCCCAACAGGACCGAGGCAATCACTGAACGGGCCGTGAGCGGTGGACCGTGGAGCGGATCGACTACCGAGGTATCCAGACTCCCTTGATTGTCAGCGATCACGAAACCCCATCCTTCCTCGTTGCATCATACATCGATGGACATACGTGTTCCGGGAGTTGTAATGTACACGCATGGGCAGTGAACGACAGGTTGGCGCAACGATGTACCCACCGCCCGCCGCGATCACTGACACACTGCCGACCGACAACCTGCGGGCTGACGGCAGGCCGACCGGGGAGCTTCGTGAGGAGCTCCGGAGCGTTCCCAACCTCGCCAACGCGGGGCATCTGCTCGGTGTCTGGTTGCAATCGGTTGGCGTGGTAGCTCTGGCAGCCTGGTGGGGCAACCCGATTGGATGGGTGATCGCATTCCTGATGTGCAGCCGAGCGATGGTGCGTTTCGCGATCCTCATGCACGAAGCTGCTCATCGGCTCCTTTTCACAAGACGGTCGATCAACGATTGGGTGGGGAAATGGTTGCTCGCCTACCCGACATTCACACCCATCGACGCCTACCGACGTAGCCACATGGCCCACCACCGCGAGGAGTTCGGCCCACGCGAACCGGACATCAGCTTCTACCGGGGTTACCCGCTCCCTGCTTCGTCCTGGTGGCGCAAGATGCGCCGGGACGCATTCGGCAACTCCGGTTGGAAGAACCTGCGTGCACTGCTGACCGCCGTCGGAAGTTCCACCGCCCGACCGGTTGCGTTGCGGATAATCGCGACGCAGGCCTTCATGTTCATATTGCTCTGGGCCGTCGGCGGACACTGGTGGGTGTGGCCCGCGTTCTGGCTGCTTCCGTGGATGACTGTGTGGCGGGTGCTCAACAGATTGCGGGCCGTGGCTGAACATGGCGGCCTGGGGCCATCGGATGACCGACGCCTGACAACCCACCACGTACGTCAGAGCACGCTCGCGAAGTTGATCGTGGTCCCGTTCAACACGGGCTACCACCTGGCCCACCACGTGGACAGTGGGATCCCATTCTCACACCTTCCCGAGCTACAACGGGAACTCGAGATCGCGGGCTACATCACCCCCGAGTTGGAATGGCCGAGCTACCTCGCACTTTGGCGTCACGCCCGCAGCGGCATCCAACAGAACACCGTCGAAACACCGCGGGTGGTCGTCGGGCCCGGTCAGGCCGACGAGCCATCCACCTCATAGCGGTACACGAGTTCGTCGCCTTCTTCGCCATAGTGCAGGTGCAGGAAGTCGCCGTGGACGAATGCGCCGGTGACGAGCTGTAGATGCTCGAACAGATCGTGTTCGGGTAGCACCTCGGCCGGATACCGCAACGACGTGGTGGGTTCGATCCGTACGTTGAAGTGTCCATCGGAGTAGCTGTAGAGGCCTTCAGCCAGGTTCACACCATCGTCGAGTGTCACCCGTCCGTCGACGAACGCGATCTCGGGGATGCGTCGCCCGTTGATCATGTGGCTGACGCCACCGATCGTCAAATACTCGAGTGCCCACCTTGTCTCATCGAGGGAGTCGCTCCGCATTGGCCTCAGCATACGGCTGGATGATGCCCACGTTCGCCGGGCCGGTTTGCCAGCCACGAACCGTTCCGGGCGAATTCCGGGTCGCTCTGGCGGCAGGCCACGAAGTACGAAGGCCGCCCATCAGGTGGCCAGTAGTCTGCGGACATGGCCGATGAACGGGTAGCCCGGACTGTCAGCGACGAGTCACCTGTCGCCTACCTGGGTCCAGCTGGCACATTCACAGAACAGGCGCTCCGCCGCGAACCGGACCTGGTCGACCGCGAACTGCTCGCTTGCGAGTCAATGATGGACGCCCTCTTTGCGGTCAACGAAGGCACCGCGTCACTCGGGGTGCTACCCATCGAGAATGCAATTGAAGGCTCGGTGAACGCGACGATCGACACGCTCGCATTCGACGTGGACCTGATGATCCAGCGTGAACTGCTCGAGCCGGTCAGCCTCAACCTGCTCGTCAATCCGGGTGCCTCGATCGACGACATCAGATCGCTCGTGTCGATCCCCATAGCAGCCGCCCAGTGCCGGACCTGGTTGCGGAAGAATCTCGACGGGGTCCCCCAGGAAGCCGCCAACTCGACGGCCGACGCGGCCACCCTGGTGGCGCGTTCGGGAGATCCGACGGTCGCAGCGATCGCGAACGCCAGGGCGGCAGAGGTGTACGGCCTTGAGATCGCGGCGGCGGACATCGAGGATCATCCTGACAACCACACACGTTTCGTGGTCGTCGGACGCGATGCGATTCCGGCTCCGACCGGCCACGACAAGACATCGATAGTCGTCTACCAACGAGCCGACAAACCGGGGTCCCTGCTCGCGATCCTCCAGGAGTTCGCGGCGCGCTCGATCAACCTGACCCTGTTGTTGTCGCGTCCCACGAAAACCGCGTTGGGTGACTACTACTTCGTGTTGGACCTCGAAGGCCATGTGGCCGACGAGATCGTGGCCGATTGCCTGCGGACCCTCAAGGCCACCCAGGCCGACGTGAAGTTCCTGGGCTCATACCCCGCCGCAGGTAGCGACGGCCCGACCCGACGCGCCGAGATGGGTGCCAGGGCGGCGGAGTCGCAGGCGTGGATCGATACGATCCGCTCACGCATCGCCTGAACGACCCGCGCCGAACCTCGCCGCGGACCTTCGGTCGGATCACCGCATCACAGGGTTGCGGTCAGCTCCTCGAGCGTGCCCGCCGCCGTGTCGCCCGCAGCAGTGACAGTGAGGATCTCAGCCCCTTCGGATGTGACGACGACCGTGTGTTCGAACTCCGCGGAGGGCATCGAGTCCACGAGGTGCTCGGTCCAACCGTCCAACGCCTGACGGAACGTCGCCACCCCTGTCGTGAGCATCGGCTCGATCGTGAACGTCATACCTTCCTTGAAGGCAAGCGTGTCGTCCTGGGTGATGCAGTGGTTGATGTGTGGAGCGGCATGGAAGGTCTCACCGATTCCGTGGCCCCCGTATTCCCTCACGACGCCGTAACCCCGTGCGGCAGCAAAGGGTTCGATGGCTTCGGCTATCCGCCGAAGCGGTTCGCCGGGACGCACCGAGGCGATGCCACGCAGGGTCGCCTCACGTGTGGTGTCGATCAGGCCACGGCTGGCGGCATCGATCGCACCCACCGCGAAGGTGGCTGACGTGTCACCGTGCATGCCCTCGATGTACGCGGTCACATCCACATTCACGATGTCGCCTTCTTCGAGCGTTCGATCATCTGGAATCCCGTGGCAGACCACTCCGTTGACCGACGTGCACACCGACTTCGGGTAGCTGCGCCTGCCGCCATAACCCAGGGTGCTCGGATACGCGCCGAACTCGACGTAGGTATCGTGTGCGATCGCGTCGAGTTCGTCGGTGGTGACACCCGGAGCGACCGCAGCACCGGCACGTATCAACACCTCGGCCGCTACTTCACACGCACGTTTCAGGCGTTCGAGTGACTCCTGGTCCTGGACCTGCAGCCCGGTTGGTGTGCCCACCGACCCGGACGCCACGTAGTCCGGTCGAACGATGCCCTCTGGCACCTGACGCATCGGACCTACGTGTCCGAGTTCCACCGGATCGCGCTGGAGGGATCGCACATCACCATGACAACGCTTGAACTTGGCTCCGGATCCGCACCAGCACTTGTCATTGCCCCGTAGGTGTTGCATCAGTCGATTCTCCCACGTGCGCGCGGCCTCACTCGTTCGCGTCGTGGACGGCAACCACCCGTTTGGGTGCCACCGTGCGCCAGGCTTCTGTGATGGCGGCTTCGATCTCTTCCCAGTCGGGATCCACGTCGTAGGACTTCATGGCCGATCGCCCACCCCGGACAGGTGGGGCGATACGTCGACCGACTTCAACGAAGCAGGATCGGTCGAGGCCACGAACTCCGTGAGGATCTCCACGAACTGGCGGGGCCGTTCCGCATATGGGAAGTGGCCGCAGCCGTGCATGATCTCGAGACGCGCCCCGGGCATCGCCTCGGCAGCGCTGCGCGCATGAGCCACCGGTATCACCGGGTCGGTGTCGCCCCAGACGATCAGCGTGGGGAGGCCCTCGGTGAGGTGCAGTTTGCCAAGGGCGCTCACCCGCTGGCCCCGGCGGTCGACAACTGCACGCAGGGTATGCACGAACGCGGTGCGGGCCTCCGGGTCCGCGAGCGACGTGTAGGAACGCCACATCTCAACGGTCGCCGGATCAGGCCGCAGCCCGACCTTCGACAACACCCCCGCCACTCCCTCGACCGTGTTGCGGATGAACGGCAGGAAGGCGACGGGCATCGCGACCTCGGCGCCGGGCAGGGAAAGCACCTTCAGGAGTGGCATGACCTCCTCGCCCAACCCACCCGAGCCCACGACAACCAACCTCTCGCAACGCTCGGGGTGTTGGTAGGCGAACTGCATCGCAATCCCACCGCCGAGCGATGTTCCGACCACTGTTACCCGGTGGTGGCCCAACATGGTGAGGAAATCGCGTAGGAACCCGGCCTGAGCTCCGAGAGAATAGTCACCCCTGGGCTTTCCGGAACGGCCGTGGCCCGGCAGATCCGGAGCCACGAACGTCACATCCCGAGCCAGATCGTCGAGTACCGGAAGCCAGGAAGAAGAACTGCCGGCCATTCCGTGGACCAGGAGAACGACCGGTCCCGAGCCACCCGTCCGGTAGGAGATTTCGACTCCGTTGACCTCGAGTGAATGTCGTTCCATCGCGAAATCGTAACAGTGTTGACTGGCAACATCAGTGCCGGCGACTTCCCATCGTGGGATCCACCATCACCCGACGACAGGTCGTCCTCAACATCGGCACCCGCGAAAGCACGGCCCACGACGGCACGCGACTAGATTCGCCGCTGGAGGGATGGCAGAGCGGACGAATGCGACGGTCTTGAAAATGTCGATGTGAGTACCGTCTAGTACCGTCCCGTGCCCCACAGTCCAGTGTTCCCAAGGGTTTTGGCGGACCGGCCGTCCGTTTGGTAACGCCTAGATCACTTCTGTTTCGCTGCGTTCGTGACCAATCCGTGACCACGGAGACCTGCATCGAGATGCGACTCAACTGTCGATCTCGGGTGTGGGTCGACTTGACTCGATTGTTGGTGTTGGCGTGAGTGCCGCGTGCGCGTTGAGACCCCGCTGATCACTCTGTTGGGTGCCCCAAGGAATGTGGATGGTAGGGATGCTCGTTCCTGAGCCACTGCAGAAGGAGCGAGCTTTCACGATCGCGTCGAGGGACATTGCCGTCCCGCTCGCAGACCGTGGCGCAGGCCCGCTCGGCTACAGACCGCCAGGCATCGTTGTCGTTCCTCTCGTCGAGCGGGATCTGCCTCGAACCTCACGCCGTGCTGCCAGTGGGAGGTCCAGCAGGTTGCCCGGAGGGAAACCTGCAAGTGTGTGCGCGCCGGATCTGCCGTTCCGCGACGACGAAAGCAGTCCGGCAGAAACCGTGTTCCACGCGAGCCGTTCCGGCGGTTGAGGGTCACCTTCGAGGCATCCTGGAGCGCACTGATACCGCCCAAGGGAATGCCTACGTGTTCCGCTCGAGCGGAAGGCCGCTGACTTCACCGTTGCAATGACCTGAATCGGTGCGCGGTCTTGATTCGCCGAGGGCTCCCCCGTGCTGCGCTGGGAGCGGCCAGGAGCCGGTCAGTGGGCAGCCTCACTGGCGCAAACCGCCGGGGAGAGCGGAGGCATCCATGAACACCTCGGCTTGCTCAGAGCCGGCGTGCATTCTGAGCATCGTCGCCACAGGGCCAGTCGGCGGCTGCGTGATACGAATCTGGATCGTGGGCCACGTTGTGCGGATCGAAGCCGGAGGTGCGGTTCGGCAGTACGGCTGCTCTCGAAGCACGGTGCACTCCGATCGGCTTGACAGGAGGTTCGTGCGACCTCCTGTTCGACCTCCCGTCTCACCTCCCATTCCGGGAATCCCTGCCGTAGGCACATCCCGCGGAACCTCCCGCTAGACGTCCTGTTCACCAGATTTCTCGATCGGTGCTCCACGGAAGTAGTCGCCCTGTCCTACTGGACAACCCGCTGAACATCCCGCTGGCGTCGGGCCGCAGAACAGCCCTTGTCCCGCAACGGACGCTCCCTTGACAACACAAGCACAGCTCGCACGGCCGAGACCGCCTGCTCGATCGTTGTGACGGCGCAAATTCAGTGAGATCTCCTGCGACGTTCGGCCGCTCCGCGCGGCCTACCTCTCAACGCTGCGAGTGTACTTCTCGCAGGGGCGTGGCCTACCCCAACCGGTTGTTTGATGAACTCTGTGTGTGTGTCGTGACCGAGGTTCGGCCAGCGGCGTATTAGCCGTGCCTCAAGCGACGACCAAGCTGACCACAAGCCCGGTGTGAGACCCACGGCCGAAACCAGTCGTGGACGGTGGCCGGTCTGTTTGTTGATGATGACACTTCCGACGCCACCGCCGACCGCCCGAAACCGAAACTGAGCCGCCTCGTCGCAGCCGCTCGATTCGATGCGCTCGACCGTGCGGTGGTGATCCGCCTCAACCAGGGTTGGAATCCAATAGAACGAGCCTCCATCAGACCCAGTGCGGTTCACCCGTGAGCTCGGTTGTGACTGGCACACCGTGATGGATGCCGTGACCGCCTACCGCGCGCCGTTGATCGACGACGCTGACCGGGTCGGTGGTGCTGCGCTCGGGCTCGATGAGACCCTGTTCACCCGCCGAGGGCCGCGCAAGACCAGGTCGTGGTGCACATCGATGGTCAATGTCGACCGACCCGCCCAGCTCCTCGATGTCGTGGAGGGCCTAACCGCCAAGGCGCCCACGGACTGGCTCGAACTGCGCACCAACCGATCTCATCAGCAGCTGTGAGGATCGTCACCGCACCTGGCGTGTTGCCCGCACCCTAATCCGAGTATCTCGAGGGCTGCCACCGAGTATCTCCGGACCACCCACGTTCGCGGAGAACTCCCGCAAGCCGCGATAGTGCTGTGTTCTCTCGAGTCCATCGAGCGAGGCGGATTCTTCTGTCTGCCACAATTTCTGGTGCAGTCTTCCACGCGAACCACGACACACTGATACAGCTGAGCCTCTCGCCTTCAAGTTCTAGAACCAGCCGGTCGGTCGGCTGTCCAACGTACCGATACTCGACTCCAATAGCCTCGATGGACCGAATCGGTCGGCTGCGAATTCGCAGGCCGCTGATGAGTACGACCTTGTTTCCCCACACCCAGACTCCGTTGACCACTAGGACCGTGACCCAGCATGCGCACACGAAAAGAACGATGGCAATAACGGTGTTGCTGATGGACGACACAAGCGAGACGATGAAGATCAACCAACCAGCAAGTACGGCAATCCAGATCCATCCAAAGCACCATGACACCGTCGGCCGGAGCACCCGACTCGCCGTCACTTGATGACCCTGTCGCGAAGCTTCTCCATTGCGAACCCGATCCCAGATGAGCCGCGAAGCACCCGGGACAACAGGTCACTTCCTTGGAACGGCGCGGGTCCGGTGTGGGTCCCTTCGAGTGAGCCGCCGATCCGAGGCATGAAGTTAGGGCTTATGTTCACACCCAGACCCACAATGAAGTTTCCCCTTCCCCGTTTGTCCCAGTAACAGCCCTCCACTTGGGCACCAAAGACAGCACCACCCGCAGAGAGAGTGCCGCAAACCGATCCGCCAGCTAGGTCGTCGACCGAGCTGACATTGCTTGCATACATTCCAATACCTGCTTCGACACCCAAGCCGATGCCTCCGCCAGCGGACCACGTATACGTCTCCTTTCCTCGGTGGTCAACCCAGAAGCACAATGATCCGGATCCACTAACGACCATCGCATACTGGAAGTACATACAGGCACCAACCGCGGAGCGACCCGACACATCCCTTTGATTGATCGAATCGGTCACATATCCGTAGTCGTTGTTGACGCCGCCTTCGATGGGGTCGACTTCGAGGAACCTGGCGAGTATGGGGTGGTATTGGCGGGCTCCCATTTCGATGATGGGTTGGAGTCCTGGGGCGTGTTCGAGGGGTCGTTGGTGTGCGCCGAGCCAGGTGTCATCCATGTTGCCTGGGCGGGTGTCTGGTAGGCCGCCTGCTGCTGGTACTCCGTCGGGGGTGTACACGAACGTGCCAGTAGTTTTGGTGCCGGTGTCGTCAGCTTGAGCGGCGATGGAGCCACCGATGTTGGGGTAGGACCAGGTGTTGGTTGATCCGCTGGTGCTGGCGGTGAGGTTGGCGGCCCAGTTGACTGAGGCGTCGAAGAACTCCCAACCCGCCGAGTTGATGACGTTGTCGGATACCCGGTACATCCACATGCCAACACGTCGCGCCGGTGCGGTACCTGCGCTCATGGTGTCGTTGGTCTCGTAGGCGAACACGGTGGCTTTGGAGCTGTCACCGTGAATCGTCGCCGCGACAGTCGCCGCGGATGCGGGCTTTCCCCAACCGATCTCGTCAGCGGCGGACAGGATCGTCACCGCACCCGTAGTGTTGCCTGCACCCAAATCGTGTGCCGCTCCGGCGGTGGTCACATCGATCTGTGTCTGCGAAGCAAGCGGGCCGTGATCAACCCATGACTGGCTACCGGTCATGCCGAGTTCGTCGAACGCGAATACTTCCGCTGAAATCAACGGCACAGTCGAAGCCTTCAACGGTGCTTCGTTCATGTTCGAACTGTCAGACGATTCCGCAACGAAGATCAAATCCATGTTGTCATCAGTCGACGTGTCCACATCATCATCAGTTTCGAAAGTGACAGTCCACCCGTCACCTTCCAGACGCGACTTGATCGCTGTATCGAGGCCAGTCAGGTTCGTCTTGTCACCAACCACCACCACGGCGTCACCGGCTGTCGGGGCAGGAGTGCCGGGTGTGTGGTGCAGCACCGCTCCGCCGGGCAATGAGATGGAGGTGTTGGTGACCTGGTTGTTCGCGTCGAGGGTGACCTGTGGCGAATCGGAGTCACCGGTGTGTCCGTAACGAACTTCAGCCTCGCCGGTGGCGGTGCGTGCAACGATCCTATCGGTTGCGTCGCGGGTGTAGTTGACCGTCGGCACCGATGATCCGCCGCCGGCACCGACGTTCGCGGCCCAGTTGACTGAGGCGTCGAAGAACTCCCATCCGGCGGAGTTGATGACGTTGTCTGATACCCGGTACATCCACATGCCGACACGTCGCGCCGGTGCGGTACCGGAACTCATCGTGTCGTTGGTGTCGTAGCCGAACACTGTCGCTTTCGAGCTGTCACCGTGAATCGTCGCCGCGACAGTCGCCGCGGATGCGGGCTTTCCCCAGCCGATCTCATCCGCGGCGGCCAGGATCGTCACCGCACCTGCAGTGTTGCCTGCACCCAAATCGTGTGCCGCTCCAGCGGTAGTCACGTCGATCTGTGTCTGCGAAGCAAGCGGGCCGTGATCAACCCATGACTGGCTACCGGTCATGCCGAGTTCGTCGAACGCGAACACTTCCGCCGAGATCAACGGCACCGTCGAAGCCTTCAACGGTGCCTCGTTCATGTTGGACGTGTCAGACGATTCCGCGACGAAGATCAGATCCGCGCCGTCATCGGTTGCAGTGTCCACATCATCATCAGTTTCGAAAGTGACAGTCCACCCGTCACCTTCCAGACGTGACTTGATCGCCGTGTCCAATCCGGTCAGGTTCGTCTTGTCACCAACCACCACCACTGCGTCACCTGGCTGGTTACCGCCGGTCGTAGCGGGCTTGGTTGCGAGGTGGCGGTTAGCGATGTCATAGACATGTTCCTCACCGTCAAGGACGGTCGTGTTGCCGTGATCGTCATAGGCGAGAGTGCCGCCGGCCGTGTTCACCGATGCAGCCGCAGGATCCGAGGTGGCGGTCAAGCGGTCTGCGTCGTCATAGCAATACGTGATCGGTGTACCAGAGTCAATTTTCTTGTTTACGCGGTTGCCGTTATCTCCTGCGGTTGCTGTTCCGCATCCGTTCGAGGCGTAGTCGTATTCGTACTCGTGGTCAGCAGCGGCCGATGCGGGAGCTTCGGCGAACCCGACAGCGTCGATGAGCCGACCTGCTCGATCGTAGATGTAGTTGTCTGTCGCGTCGTTGGGATCGAACCCGTCAGTGGACTGGCCGACGATCCTGTTGGTGAGATCTCGTTTCGTGATCGCATCGGAGGTCAACAGGTTCGATGCACTGTCTGACCAGGTCATCGATGCCGGGCGGGCTTTGTCATCGAAACCGAACATGCCGACAGTACCGTTGCCGACCTCACCGGTGCCATCGGGGTAAGCAACCGAGGTCATACGGGTCAGGCTGTCATAGGACGGCTCTGCAATGACGTCACCGTTGAAAGTGACCTCGTTGACCTGATCGTCGTTTCCGTAGGAATAGCCGAGCGCACCACCCGCATTCGATCTGGAGATCACACGGCCCAGGTCGTCATAGGCGCTGGTGGTTGTGAGACCCCACACATCCTCATAGGAGATCGCACGGCCAGCGAGGTCGGTCGTGGTTTCCACGGTTCCTTGAGCATCGGTGACTGAGGTAACACGGGGGTCTCCACTGACTGCGTAGTCATAGGACACGGTGCGCGCCGGTTGGCTGTTCCACGCGGGATAGGTGACTTCGTCGACGCGGCCGGCGTCGTCGAAGGTGGTGCATGTCCACGGTTCGCTGTTCACATCAGCCGATGCGCGGTAACCGACTTGGCGGCCAGCAGAGTCGTACACGTATTCGCGGACGATCGGATCGTCACCGCCAGTTCCGTCTGGGTCGGCTTGGGTTGTGCGCTTGGTCATTCCCAACTGGTTCGTGCCAGCCGAAACACCACACACCGCGGCGATAGGGCCGTCTTCGGGGTCGTAGTGCTCGTAGGTGACTTCCGAGCTTGCACCGGCAGGCAGGGTGCGTGACTTGCGACGCAGATATTTGTCTGCACCGACCGTTTCGAACGTTTCAGACGTGGTCAGTTCCAATCCGTCGGGATCGATCGTCGTTGAGCGGGCAATCCCCAGGTACGACTCATCGACACTGCCAGTTGTCGCTTCGTCGTAGGACACCTCGACCACATCGCTGTCCACGCTGTCCACGCACGGGTTGTGGTCTTCGTGACGAGCCCGAACTCCGGTGACAATTGGCTTACAGGAACTCGGCTCCACGACCCCACCGTTGAGTCTCCAGTCGATGTCATAGCCGCCGGTACCAGATCTATCTGCTGTTTCAATGACCAGATCGACTGGTTCGTTCACCGCCGGCGCGGTGACGATTTTGGTCGAAAGTAACTGTGACACTCGAGGGCCCCCGGGTCGGTGATCCCGAAATCGTCGAGGAACTCGCCGATCCAAACCTCGCGCGTACGGGTCCGTAAGCCGCGAACGCTCATCTTGTAGGTTCCCGCCGACGCGAACTTGAACGAACCAGTCACGCGCGCCGACCATCCTCTGCTGGTAACCCGATCGACGACCCGCTTGCGGTATGCCACGTTAGCCTCTCAGGTAACCATGTACCGCTGGCTGACACCCAAGTCCTGGTCTGTCCCAATACGAAGTAGCCGAACCCTCCAAGCCGCCGTCGTAGTCTGTTTCGCTCAGTGGTGTTGACGCTCCACCTGAAGCGGTGCCAGTGGATTCAGAAGTCGCGTTGTCGAATTCGGTTCGGTTCGCTGGCCCCCAGGACTCGATTGGCCGTCCGCGGTGGTCATAGACGGTTCCGGTGCGCATCCACACTGTCCGCGTTCGTGCTGTCGCGAGACTCGGTGTCGGTCCATGACACCCGGTCTGTTGTCGGGTTTCCCACCGAGTGAAACTCGAACGTCCGAGACGGTCCTGGGTTTGAACTCCACGGCCCCGGTCGTCGGTGTAGTACTTGATCGTGTAGCTGTTGGGTTCGGTCCGGTTGGCGTCATCAACGGTGGTGATCCGGTTGGTGGTGTCATAGTCGTAGCTGACTTCCGGTCGCACATGGGTGCTGTCGGGCAACTCGCCGGTCAGCGACTCGACCCGTAGATCGGTGTCGTAGCCGATGTCGATCACATGCCCCGGTGCACTGTCGGTGAACACAGCCGCGTCGATCAGACGGTTTGCTTGGGGAGTGCGGATCGTCTCCATCTGATGGCCGGTGTTCCAACCGAAATCCCACACGATCTCGTCGTCAGTACCGGTCCCGAGATCACCGTTGACGTCCTCAACGATCCGGGCGATCTGGTCCACCGGATCAACCCCACCAGAAGTCACATACCAGGGGACGATGATCGAACCATCCATGTGAGTGACTTGGCACAACAACCCGCTCGGTGCGACCAGCAGACCGGTCGGTGGTGATGCTGGGCAGCCGTTCTGACCGCCGTAGAGAAAAGCCATCTCGCGGGTAGTGGTTTGGATTGTCGGGTCAGTGATCGACGTCAGGCGCTGTTGACCACCAACAGTGTCCCAGTGGAACTCGAGCGCGGCGGGAGCCGTGTCGTCGCTTTTTGACACCGCGGAGTCGATAGTGCCATTCGAGTTGAACTCGACAGTCCACCCGGAAGGATGCTGCCACTGCACTTTTCCACCGGTTGTGTTCGTAGCGATCGAAAACACGGTTTCTTCGACTGGTTCCCAACGGTCGTTGTTGTCGTTCCACGAGAACGCTTCACGGCTCCCATCGGCCATGCGCACCACGAACGATCCACCCGGTTCGATCTCAGCGGAGGTGACTGGAAGGTCCCCCCAGGAGCCTTGCCACCCGAACGGCAGTCCCGGAGTCGCATCCAATACGGCGGTGCCTTGGGTATACAACGAGTTGTACGACAACGAAACCGAAGACCCTCCACCCAACGTCGCCACGGTGCGTGATGACCATCCGAAGACCATGTTGCCCGTCGCTGCGTTCACCGAAACCGGACCGAAATCGTTCATCGGTGACGGACCAGCCGTGCCCAAACGGCGATCATAGGTGAACGCAATACACGTCGCTCGGTGTAGAAGCCAGACCGTCATCAGCCCACACACGCCAGTAATAGGTGTGCCCGTCTTTCAGGTTCGGCAGGATCCAGCTGATCCCGACGGCAACGACGGTGACGTACCAGTCCAGTTCGCGATGTCACCAGTACCGCCACCGCGTCAGCGACGTTGGTGGCTACAGCGAACTTGTAATCAAGCGCAGACTGTCCTGGCGCCAACGTCGTGTCCACAACAGTGTTCACAGCCAGCGTCGGAACCGACGAAGGCGACCGAGCGAACCACTGCTCACCAGAAGCAGCGGACGAGGCCGAGATCGTCGGGGCAGGTGGGGCGTCGTTGATGACCATCGCCAACCCGACTCCCAGATCTTTGAAATTGTACGTACCAGTCGGGTCACCCGACAGCCCAAACGAAATACCGGCATTCGATGCCGCGTACGCCAACTTCACTTTCGCAGTCACGTCGTAAGAAAACTCTGTTGTCCCAGTCGCTGTCGCCAGTTGGCCACCGCCAACCGCACCAGCCCAAGACCACGCAGTCGGGTTGTGCAACTTGAACGTCGTTGACCCCGAATATCCGCCCTCGCGGCCATAAACAAGCACCGCGCCCAACACCTTTTCATAGCCCGACCCGTTCAACCCGTAGGTCGACGCGTTCGCAGACAGATCAAACATCGACACGTTGCGCCACACCGAATAGGGATACCCAGAGATCGCCGGATACCCCGAATCGCACCCAACACCACGGACTACCCGACCCGCATTCGGTGCCCAACACGTTCAGATATGACCGATACCCGTTGGAAAACACCACCACATCAGGATCCAACACCACCGGAAATGCATCCGCGGGCTGAGATGCCAACCAGGCCGGATCCACCGAAACCTCAACCACCGAGCCGCCATCACCTGAAACCGATGAACGCACCAACGGTGCAGCAGCCGGATCCAACACCGGTTGCTCCGCTTTACCCGACAACGCCACAACAGGACCGAAAGACACCTCCTTGCCAACATCGCCGCGTGCCACCACACCGGCACGCGCGGATGGCGAAGGCCTCTCCGCATCAGCGAACACCCGAACTCCGTCACCAACACTGCGACCCTTGCTGGAAGCGTCGGTGAGATCGCCAGCCACGAGAGTCTCAGCAGGTGTCACTTTCCGATCAGGCGGCGGAGTTGCAGTCTTGTTGTCAACGACTGCGGCGTCGCCGGTCGCGGGTTCCATCCACACCGGATCCAACTCCACACCAGACACATCAAATGACACGGCCCCCGCCCCGTCAGGAGCCCGCGTGTAAACCACGTCCTCGGACAAACCCTCCGCGGTCACCCGATACCGCAAGTCAACCCCAGGCCATACCTGCCGGTACCAAACAACCGAATCATCTGAATCGTCCACAACCGGTTCCACAACCTCACCCGGTGCCACACCGTCCATCGACAACGGAACCGAACGAATCGTTCGACCAGTTGGCAACACCAAACTCACCCCGGAATCCGAACCGTCGAACGACACCTCGAACGAGTTGCGATCCGCCACCAGAACACCATCACGGCCTGCGCGAACAGCCGTATCGATCAGCTCAAAGTCGCCGTCACCCGCGTCGAACGCCACCCGTTCCGGTGAAACGCGAACCTCCAACAACCCGTCGCTGCGGCGAAACGCCTGCACAAACTCCGAGCGCTCAGAGACGACCTCGTCGCCGACTTTCGCGTTCTTGTCAAAGTTCGCTTCAGGAGACGGCTCCACCGGTGCGTCCGGCACACGACCGACCACCGGATCAGCGAACGGTTCAGAGGGCAACCCCGGTGTTGACCCCGCGGAACCAAACACCGAGTCGCGACCGTCGGGCTCATCCGCAGCAGACTCAGCCGCTGCTACCGCAGCGAACGGTACCTGCCCCACGAACAACACTGCACAGGCAACAACCCAGAACCCCGGAACCCCCCGATGTGGCACAGAACACTCCCCCGAAAGCCGTAGCCACGACCCAATCAGACCAACCCCGGTTCCGCAACAGCAAACAAGTCCCAACATCGCGAGCCCCGAGGGCACATCCGATGAGCCTCCGGGGGTCCTTCCAAGGCTCACCTCATTTGCTCGAACTTGTGGTCTGTTTCGGCCCGCTACCCATTGCAGACGCGCCGTTGTAACACTTTCGTGCGTTGCGGCAAGTACAGGTATGGAACGAGGGATCGGTGGATCGGAGGGCGGGGCGCTCGCAGTTCTGGAGGATCTGGAGGTGACCGCTGAACGTGAGCGGGTGTTTCGCATCCACGTCCGAACTCAGTTGTTGCGCGAGGCGCTTGCCGGGGTTGGAACCAAGGGCGGATGGCGCTGTGTTGTTTCGGGCGGCAGTGATGTGTGTTGTGTCACTGATACCCCAATGGCATCACCTGTTGGCCAGGTTGCGCCTCGACAAGTTCTGGTTGTGGATCCGACGCCAGCCGCGGCGGCCGAAGCAGCGCAGGCTCTTGGTGCAGGGATCGTCTCTGGGGCGTTCCTGTCCAGTTGCCCATCCGATCTGGTGACGTCGCTGTCGATGGTCACACAAGGCTGGGTGGTGACGCCGGCGCCGGTCATGGAACTCGCTGCAACAATGCCCGAACTCTCCGAACGACAAACGGCGATAATTCGCGCAGTGATTGCTGGTAAGCGAAACAACGAGATCGGCAACGGACTGTGCCTGTCCACCGCATCGATCAAACGAGAGATGGCACTTCTGTTCGAAGCGCTCGCGGTAGCGGACCGATTTGAACTCGCCCGGTTCGGAGCAGATCTTGGTCTGCAGCCTGCACCCGCTCGACTCTGATTGCGCCAACCCCGGGGCGCGGGCCATCGTGTGGGCTGTGCACATGGCGGATCGGAACCCCCTCACCCGCACACGGGATGGAGACGGTGAAGCGTTTGGCGAGTTCTACGACGACACGGCAACCGAACTGCTGGGCTGGTTCCGGTACCGCACAGCTTCCCAAGACACCGCCGCAGAATTGACCGCCGAAACCTTCTCTGAGGCGCTCCGTTCACTGGACACCTATGACGCACAACGCGGATCACCAGTGCAGTGGCTCTACGGCATCGCCCACCACCAACTCCATCACTGGTGGCGTTCAGAGCGGGTCCGGCGGAATGCTCGAGAGCAACTACAGATCCACGTAGATGTACCAAATGAGGATGACACCGATCTTGTCGAGCTGCGCACGGACCTCGAATCGGCAATCGGTCCACTGACCCGAGCCATGGCAGACCTCTCAGAACCGTTGCGCAAGGCTGTATCCGCTCGGGTGCTGAGACAACGAAGCTACGCACAGGTTGCCGAAGAACTTGGTTGTAGCACTGGCGCAGCACGCGTTCGTGTCTCACGGGGCCTCGCGGAGATGCAGTCGCATCTCAAAGCTGCAGGAGTGAACATTGGCTGACCAACACCACACCGAGCAGCAATTTCACGACTCGCTTCGCTCCGAGTTGGTCCGGACCGCGAACAACACCTACGGACCCGAAATCGAACCACCGAGACAACGCCGATGGCCGATCGCCGTCGCGGCCGTGCTCGCATTCGTAGTTGTTCTCGGTGCCCTCACGTTGCGTGACACACGACAGGTGTCTGCTGACCTGGAGATCGTGGTTGACGGAAACGATCTGATCGTCAGATTGTCGAACCTCGACGCCAGCCGCGACGAGATCGAAGGCGCAGCCGCTGAATTCGGACTAGACCTCACCATCGATGAGGTCCCCGTTGGTCCAACCAACGTCGGCCGGTTCGTTAGCAGCGTCGCATCGGAACTTCCGCCGGAGTTGGAACCCCTCGATGGACAACCCGATCGGTTCACTGGCTTTCGGATCCCCAAGAATTGGAGCGGCGAAGTCGCCCTGTCGCTCGGCCGCCCTGCCAGACCAGGCGAACGTTGGGTTATACCTTCCGACGCGTTGGCTGATGGAGAACCGGCCGGGTGTATGCCCCTGATCGGCATGACTGTAAGCGAGGCAAGCAACCTGCTCGCCGAACGCGATCTCTCGGTTCGCTGGCTCGCAATCGCCGGTGCCGCGACCACCTATTCACAAGACAACACAGAGCCGATCAAGGACTGGATGGTCATCAACGCCGCTGCTACGAGCCCAACCGATCTGGTGGTTCAGGTGACCGAGGATGGCTCGTGGCCGTTCCCCGCCGATGATGGTGTGCCAACACCAACCAACCCGGACTGCTGACCGTCCCCGCAGCGACTGGCCTTGGCGACCAACTGAGCGATCGCGGCGTGAGGGTCGAGATCGCCGATTCCCTCGAAGATGTCGCCGTTCAACAGTGTTCCTGTCGCTGCTTCGAGGATCGTGAGCGCTTCGACACAGCCCAGCGAGTCCAACGGCCACCCGCTGTCAGCCAACTCGGACAACTCAGTTACGAGTGCCTGCTCATCTACCTGGACTGTGGCGACGGATTGACTTTTCCTCGCGTCCACGAGCCTGCTGAGCCGATGTGTCTTCCACTCACTGCGACGAATCGAAAGGATGTAGAGATCCCAGAAACGCCCACGCCAGTGATCGAAATCACGCAGCCGACCCTCAATCTCTGCCACCGACTTGATCGTGCGGAACTGCGCAAGATTGAACTCGGGTGTTTCGATCCACACCTTGTCCAAGTCGAGCTCATCGAATCCCCAATTCAGTAGCAACCCGGCGGCTTCGCTGACAAGGCCGCCACAGTCGCTGGCCGCTACCGCGAACAAATGCGCTGCGGACACCGCAGGCCGATGGTTATACAGCCCAACGAGCCCCACAGGATTTCCGGTCGAGTCCTCGACCACCCACTGCGAAAACACGCCACGCCACAGATCGGCTTCGAAGTCTGCCGGGCTGGGTGTTCGACCCCGGTACTTCCACCGTGCGCCGCGCTCGCCGACGAGTAGCTCTTCAAGCCACTCCACGTCGGTGCGGCGGACGACTCTCAACGAGACCGAGCGAGTCCTGAGTGGATTCGGGCTGAACGATCCCTCGTTCGGTTGTATCACTGGTCGTACTGGATGCTGTTGGCCCGATTGTTCAAAGCACCCAGATTCCCCGAAGCCACCTCTGAACCCCCAGTCTTGTCATAGCCATCAAAGAACCGCACCGTCGGACATCCGTTCAATGTCGACGACACACGATTGATCCAACCCGACGACAGATTCGTGTACCCACCACCACAAGTCGTTCCCGACACAGTGATAGACGCACCAGTCCAGTTGAACCCGTCGTAGTGAACACCCAAGACCGAAGACGCAGACAGGAGATCTCGCTGTGACACGTCGCGGATACTCAAAGAGGAATCACCAGGATCGACATCGACACCGGCTGACGCCAGCGCCTCAGCCAACGTACCGAAACAAACCTCCTCAGATAGAGACAACTCCCCTGACCGATGTTGCCCCTCGACACGAACCACACAGTGATCACCCGACGGTCCGCTCACGGATCCTGTGGCAGGCTCGGCTCCGACCGATCCGGGTAACAGCACGACCGCGGCTGCCGCTGCAACCCCAGCGGTCCGAACGATAGATGAACAATGCTCCATGATTTCGCGCCTCCAATGATCCGACTAGGCGCATCATCGAGACAAGTAGGGCTCAACCGCTAGCACCCTCACGGCCAATACAGCCCTTCCACCCCGTGTCATCCCGGCTAGCCATCAGGTAGCAACAACAATCCATCACCCTGGTCACCGGGCCCAGGAACCCACAGCTCTCCGACATCCGAAACGCACACACACACGACACCGGACTCCCACCTCACCAAGTAGCGGACACGGCCAGACCCAATATCCCCAGCCGCATCCGCCGCCGATCGAGGCGACCACGCGAGACCACGGTTCCCGAGCGCAACAACCCGCCCCCCACGCTTTCGGCTCTGAAAAACAAACCGTTCAAGCACAATGTCACCTTCAATCACTGTCAACTGGACTACAGCCACGGCGCACACGACGCCGATCCTGAAGCCGGTCTTGGCTCCCACTACGCAAGTCCACGATGCGCTAATCAGAGGCTCACGATCTACGAGCCCGAGGCCAATTCACATATGCCCAATCGCTGCCGGCCGTCCGCGTACCGGCTAGCTCCAGGCGAGAACCGCTGGTGGCATTGCAACTTCAGGAAGTCTCGCACCTGCTGGGCGCGAGACGTCGGACGCGAGCGCCTCGACCCAAAACGTTGCCAACACTTCCGGTCGGCGGAACTTCTGACCTGGTTGCGTCGCCATCAGGAAGCGAAGGCGGCGACCTCGGAGTTGGGTCGGACGAATAGATCCGCGACCCCACTTGGGTCCAAATACTGGAAGCTCTGTGGCGGACGTCGAACACCGGGGATCGTGTCCAGCAAGACCGGGGTCTCAAACAAGTGTGTATGTCCCACGCGAATAGCGAACGCCCGCGACGCTCCTGAGAAGTACTTGCGAAACTCTTGGCGAGTGACTCCAGCTACCGGCCCGTGCCTTCGCCAGATATCGGTCTTCGTGCTGGCGTCGATCCCGCATACCTCGAACCATCCCACCACCGCCTGGGTTGGTGCGGTCGCATAGACCAATACATGAGTTACGTCGGCAGCGACCGCCGAACGCCGCAGTTCAACATGCTTCCTGCCAGTCAAGATCGCTGTGGCGTGACGGGGGTGAATTGATAGAAGTGCTACGCGCCCAAGCGCTCGGTCAACCATGGGATGCCCTCCTCGCGGATCCTGATCGTCGTCTGAGGCGCATTGTGGACCACCTGGGCAGCAATGAGGTCATCGAGTGCGATGGGTGGATCAAGGAACCGGTCCTGTCTGAATAGAAGCGCAAGTACTGGTCCCTTGACGGTCATCCGGTTGACGTCATCCGCGGAGTAGACCGTTCGGCTCCCCACGAACTCCATGATGTCACCAGCATCCTCCGACACGTGGGACCCCTCAAGGACACCTACGGCGGTAATGGCCTTCCGGTCGACAGACCGGTAGAACAAGAGTGTGGCGCCTGGTTCTGCCGTCCGGATGTTGGCGTGCGACAGATACGCCTTCCGTAGGGCGTTACCGTGCGGTCGTGGAGCGATGAGACTCAGCTGCTCTCCCGGGGCATCGGGAAACAGGCTCCCGTGGTACTCAGGTCTGATCGGAATAAGAAAGATCTGCCCGGGAACAACTCGGATAGCTGGCGGCCCAAAGACGGTGTGGAACTCAAGAGGCGGGAGGGCGCGGCGCTCCTCGTTCGTGGCGACCAACCGTTTGACGTAGCGTCTTTCTCCGTCCCTGTCATCGTGGTGATCGAACCCGAACTCCTCCAGGAGCGCAATCAGCTCCGCTTGCTTTTCGAAGACGGTCAGCCAGACAACGTCGTGGGTTTCTGCGATCGTGCGGAAGAGCGCTTTCAGGAGCAACTCTCCGTAGCGGCTGCCCTTGAACTCCTCGGCGACCTTGAAGGTCGACACCTTTGCTGCATTCTGTCCAACGCCTATCTCTGGATCTGAGCCCTTCAAGATACAGAGGCCTGCAATCTTTCCACGCGGCCCATCCACGACAAGCGCTTCGCGTCCGCTACGTGATACGCCCCGGAACCAATCATCGAATCCCGGGTAGTCAGCCTTCAGGGAATCAAATAGCGGATCGGAGAGATCCAGCCGATACAGCGGTCGTCGGTCAACACTGGGGATGAACTCCGGGGGCTGCGAAGCGAGTTGCGAGAGGGTCGCGACAGCGTCCGCAACCGTGTACACGCGCTCACCGACTTGAAGCCGGCGCGCCTTGCGGTGAATACGACCATCCTGAGTGATAAGTCCATGAACCGCGTCACCTACAACACACGCGAGCAGTTGATGGTCATACCAATCATGACTTCGCAATGAAGGCGTACCCAGAGCCGCTATCAGCTCTGGCTGAACGGCCGGAGGACTCTGCAGAGTCGGGTATCTGTGCCGAACAATCTCGCGCAGTTCACGGCGGACGTCATCTCTGTCGTTGGCTATCTCGTCTGAGACTGTCGGATGCACCAGCAGCTGATGATCACCCGAAGCCAGACGAGCGAGAGTGAGACTCATCTCAGTTCCCACCTCGACGTCGCGCTGACGGCTCGGCTCGCTGCTGATCAGCACGTTCGTATCAATCAAAAACCGCATGATCACCTCCCGAACCCACCCAGTCGAACCAACGATAGAATCAAGTTTGTGGAATTCCACTGACCCCGGCAGCACATCCGGAACGGAAATGAGAAGAGCCCGACCCAAAATCGGGCAATCAAAACCGTTACTCGAAGCGATGCCGCCACCTTGCGAGCGACCCGTGGGCCAACATCTACGGATGGTGACGGACGCAGACGGCTGAACATTCGGGGATCCGTTCGACCGTCGTACGCCGACGGACAGGGCCGAACCTCAGCGGCCGCGGATCTTTCGCGGGTTCTGGAGCTGTCACCGGGGCCACAGACGTCACTCGCTCATCGGATGGGTGGGGTTGCTTGTAGGGGAGCAATCCGACCCAAGTCCGAGTGGGCGCCAGGCCGACTGGCTGTTCTTCTAGCGCTACGCTGGGCTAGACGCACTGGCGCGGTGCATGCCGATCCGCTCCATCCCGAACCGTGCAGGACGAAACATACGGGCAGTGCGCGCGGATGGCACGGCCATGCCCTTGGGGGCGCAGTCGCTCGGCGACGGCTCTCGCTTCAGTCCTCCGTTAGTGTGACCGTCCGGAAGAACCTGTGGCGTGGGAGCCGCATCCGTCCGGTTCATGACCCCTGAGTCGGAGTGACGATGGAAAGACAGGCAGCGCGACCGGGTGCGATCAGTGCTTGGTCCGACTCAGGACGACATCACCGCTGGCCAGATACCGAACCACTGTTCGACTCGACCCTCCGGCGCCGAAGTGCGGTCGTGCTGGTGACAGACGATGTGCTGGAGCTGAGGGGCGACCATCGAGTCGAGGTGTTGCTAGGGCTACTCGCCGATGATGAGAGATTCAGGGTATTGAGACTCTCGCACGATGGACCACCGGCTAGCGCCGAACATGTCGGCGAGGGGAAGTACGCGGCGGCGGTCGGCTGGGTGACCCTCGACATAGGGGACGACGGAGATGGTTGCGTCATCACCTGCGATGGCGACGGCATCACTCGCAGTGGCGTGCACTCGAAGGGCCAACTGCTGCTCTCGGATTCCGAGTGGGGCGATGCCATATACGGACCGTACGAGCCCGATCGAACGGAGCGCCGGAAAGATGTGATTGCCGAGGCGATAGCTTCCGCTGTCGGCGCGGACATCGTTGTCACTACCCGATCACATTTGTTGTCGCCTGAGTTGCGCAGCAGCTCCTCCGCCGCAATGTTGGCGCCCGAGGTCGCTCTCGGCCCGGTTGGGCTACACCTTCGCATGCAGCGGGAGTTCATCGTCAGGCGTGATGCCGACGGGCGTTACACCAACCGCTGCAACATGGGTCTGTTCTATTGGATCGCCGCTCGTGATTCACTGCCTGCCGGGTGGTTCTGGATGGCGGCGTGCATCGAGGCAGACGCAGGTACTGCGAACGAGCAGCTTTCCTGGCTCGCGTCATCGCTCCACGAGCGAGTCGTGCGGGCACTGCAGGCGCGGGACCGAGCCTACGCTGCCGTTTGGGCTCCGATCGGCCACGACACCGGGGAGACGGCGGTCGCTGAGTTCGATTCGGTGTGCTACTCCCTGATGGGTGCTTTCGATGCCGCAGCGAGGGTGATGCACTTGGTTGGAGGCTTGAAGGCATCGAAGATCTATCGGGCTGGCTGGCAACACGAGTCTTGGCGCAAGAAGTGGCGCTCAATCGCACCTCAGCTGTTCGGCGCCACTCAAAGCGGATCGCGAATTCAGCACACTGTCACCGTGGTACGGCTGCTTCGAAACACGATTCACGGCGAAGCGCTGAGGGCGATCTCCTTGACAAACGAACGCCTCAGGGCCGAGAGCACGCTTGTGGAATTGCCACGAGGCGATCGGAATGAGCTTGTTGCTGCGATGCGATCGCTTGGGGCCGACGACGAGTGGGGCATCGAGGAGCTTGTTGCAGGGCACACGCATGCACACGTCGCGAAGTTGGTCGATCAGGTCGTGAGGGTTACTCTGCCTGCGCTAGATGAAATGCTAGCGACGATGCCGGTCCAACTCCTTGGCGTTGACGCGTCGCAGCTGCCGACTGGTGCTCCAACGGACGGACGTGGGTGGAGCAAGGACGACCGAGCCTGGATCCGAACCCAGCTCCAGCTCGACTAGGTCTGCTCAAACTCGATCGCACTAGTAGCCGCACGGTGCGTGGTCGGGTCTGCCGTTTCGAACTGTTCATCGCTCAAGGCCACAGTTGAATACGCCGGTCGGTCCGGCCGCTGACGAAGCGGCCTACCGCTGTCCGCAGTAAACACGGGTAGAACGGATGACGTCGCTCGGCGATTCGCAGGTGGATGCACCTGTAGGTCCACTGCTTGTTGCGCTTGCGCAACAAGCCAGTCTGTGCCACTCCCTGAACACGTGACGAAGCACGCGCTCAACGAAAGCGAACGATTGACGAGCTCTCCAAGCGGTGCTGCTCGACGCGATGGCCGGTGGTGATCTCGCATCAGCTCGAAGGAAGACATCATCACGAGGGTTCGGTGTCGGACGAACAGTGCTGCTGGGGATCGCCTGCGCCAAGCATCGCCGCCAGGACGGATCGAGGCACCACCAGACGGCGCCCCAGCCGTACCGCCCGCAGTTCACCTCGGCGCACGCACTCATAGGCCGTCGAGCGCGAGATTCCCAAGATCACCGCAGCCTCCTCCACTGTCACCGTCGATCGAATCATTGCGAGCACCTCCAGGTCTGCCGTCGAACGAACATCGCCCGACACCTACCTATGCGCGCGCGACCTACACCTTTGGGAAAGAAATCCGCCAGATCCTCTGGAATCCTCAGGACCCGCCGCACTGACCATCGTTCGCTGAGATGGTCAGGCCTTGCCGCCAACGATCGAAGCGATCACCAGATGCCCAAGCGTTACATGGTCAGCCTCACACATTGCGAGAGCACAGCCTCAAAGGCACACAGCAACCCGTCGCTGTCAGCCGAACCGCTGTTGAGCGGCCTGCTTCGATACGCCGCCGAGGACCGCCCCGATCGCAGCCCATGAATGACCCTCTGCACGCGCGACCCTGACCGCTGAACGCAGTTCTTCCTCCGCCCGTTCGGTCCGTGTGCGAGCGGTCGCTATGTCACGCAGTGCGGCACCATCGAAGATCCCAACCGTCACGGGTCCGGCGCTGCGGCATCTCGGAACAAATCGGCAGCCACCGCTTCAGCCGCTTCGGCATCCATCGCCGGGCGGACCTTGCTGTAGATGTCGAGAGTGACAGAGATGTTGGCGTGGCCCAGTCGATCTGAAACGACCTTGGTGTGTATACCCTTCTCCATGGCCATCGTGGCCCAGGTGTGGCGGAGCCCGTGGAACGTGATCCGCGAAAGACCCGAGCGGGCCACCCAACGATCGAACCGCTTGCTGAGCACGTCGGGATGCAGATGGCTGCCGTCCTCGCGGGTGAACACCCGCCCGGTATCGACCCAGGCTGAGCCTGCAACCAGCTGCCGCTCTGCCTGGCGTTTCCGATGAGCCCGAATCACCGCGAGTGTCCCCGAATCGAGGCTGACCATCCGCATACCCTTCTTGGTCTTCGGTGGGGAGAAGATCAGGTCGCGTCCGACCGGGATAACGGATTCCGCGACGCTGAGCACCCCGGTGTCCAGATCGAGATCGATCCAACGCAACGCCGCCACCTCACCGCGGCGCATCCCCGTGGTTCCGGCGAGCACAAACGCGGGGTACAGCGGCTCTTCCACGGCGAATTCGAAGAAGACGCGCAGTTCATCCGCAGTCCACACGTTGTCGACGCTCGTCGAGGCCGGCACACTCGGCGGCGTCACCTTGGCAGCCACGTTGCGCGCCACGAGCCCGAGCCGCTCTGCATCCGCGAGTGCCTTGTGGAGAACCCGGTGGGTGTGCAACACGGTCCGCGGATGCAGACCCTGATGGTGACGACCTCCACTCGTGAGCAACACCGTGTATGCACGCTCCACCTCGATGGGGCGCAGCGCCTGCAACCGGATCGCGCCGAGTTCCGGACGCAGGCGATCCGCGCACTCCGAATAGGTTCGGGCTGTCTTTGCCTTGACCCGACTGTTGGCGGTCAGGCCGTCCAACCACTGGGTCAGGTACTCATCCACCGTTTCGTCAGTGCGCTCCACGAACGTGCCGTCGGTCAGTGATGAGATGGTCCGGCGCAGCGCCTCCTCGGCCTCCTTGCGGGTTCGGAACCCCGAGCGGCGCTGCTGGCGCCTACGACCCGTGGCAGGTTCGATGCCGCGGTCGACCACGAAGCACCATGACGCCCCGCGTTTGGTGACCGACCCGCGCATGGGCGTGACCCTACCGCGGATCCGTGACCAATCCGTGACCAAATAGGGGTTATCCACAGAGTTGTTGATAATGAGTCGCACCTATAACCCATGGCAGTGCTAGGTTCTCGGAACTCGGAGGGATGGCAGAGCGGACGAATGCGACGGTCTTGAAAACCGTTGAGGCTTCACGGTCTCCGGGGGTTCGAATCCCCCTCCCTCCGCCATCCTCGTCTCCCGTCTCAAGTCCTCCGCTCGGGAAAGCACACGGGCTCCGGGATCGGGAGTAGATCAGGAATCGGGAGCAATCGATGCGAAGGCCTTGACGCGGTCGATCCCCGCTTGGCGTTCATCGGTCTCGTACGAGCCGACGAGCTCGTAGTCCTCTGCGAACTCCTCCCGGATCTCCCCATCGTCGTCGATGATCCAGCCGAGTCCTGCTGCCATTCGTCTCGGCACACGCACCCGCTCAGGTGCATCGTTGGTTCCCAGCAACACATCCCACCACCCGACGCTCACACCCTGGTTGCCCATGGGCGACCCGAAGTGGTGCTGGAAGTGGTGTTTGCGAACCCAACGCTGGTAGCGGGTACGTGGCGGCCGCAGGTGACACATCGCGTGTTCGTACTCGTAGAAGGCGTAGCCCACCGGCCAACCAAGCGCCAGCGGCACTGCCACGGTCCAGCCGCCGATCAACCAGCCGACAGGGAACCACACCGCTGCACCGACGACACCCACACCCAACCAGCTCAGTATGTGGGTGTACGAAAAGGTCCATCCGGCCTGAACGTGGTGTTCGAGGTGTTCACGGCTCATGATCCCCTTGCCGTGCAGATAGTGCATGGCGAACCGATGCAGCAGGTATTCGAATAAGAACCAGAGGTTCACTCCCACGGCAAACGCAAGAAGAACCCATGGAATCTGGACCAGTGAATCTCCCATTTCAGCCGATCACCTCCCGAGATGAGCGAGCACCGCCATCGGCAACAGAGATGCATCATCCCGCCGCGTCACGAGTCTTGCTGAATGACACTGCATTCCCTGAAAACCACGGTTTCCGCAGCCAGCCTAACTCAACTCAGCGACCGCTCGTCATTGCCAGTCTGCGCCTCGGTACAACGACGCCACGTGTTCTGCCCGATAGCAGGTCACCGGCCGGTCCACCGTGCCGATGCGCAGGTCCCACACCACTTCTGCTCCATCACCGGTCTCCGCCGGTGCAGCCTCCACGATCGCGCACCGGTTGAAGTCGTCCGGTCCCGGGTCCGGTTGGGGGATACCGCCGTTGACGACCAACACGTTGCCGTTGTCCAAACGGTCGGCATCGCCGAGGAACCCCGCATACATGAACTTGCCCGGATCCTCATCCATGCGGAACTGCCAGGTCTGGGTGGCGCTCCACTTGCCGGGGTCCGGATCGGAGTCATCCACCTCATAGGTGACCGCCCGGCTGTAGGGCGGGTTGTCCGTTCCGGGTTCGGTACCCACCCTGCCGTTGCCGTTGTCGTAGAAGATGATCGAGTTGTCACCGTCGGTCTCGACGGCGTGTTGGTAGCGGGGTACGTCTCCGTTCAGCGGAATGGTTCCGTCAGTGCCCAGGATCCACCGGAGTTCCTTCTGCGGACCCGTCTCTGTTCCGTGGTCCAAGGCGATGATCTGGCTGGTGTGTCGCGCCGAGATGATGACCGCGTCGCGGTCGGGGTCATAGACGACCGCGTTTCCATGTGTCCAGTCGCGCTCGGTGTCGGTCGCGATGTTGCCGGTGGTGGAGCACATCTCTTCACCGGGCGTAGCCATCACGTCCATGACATCCCAGAGATCCCAGGTCTTGAGCACTTCCCCCTCGGGAGTGAACTCGACCGCCACATCGCTGATGGCATTGAATTCGAGGGGGTCGCCGGGGCACAACTCGGCTCGTTGTTCAGGAGTCAGTTCGTGCACCGTGTTGGCCAGGGCCAGGATGTTCCCGTTCTCCATGTCGAACGCTTCATGGTGAAAGGACTGAAGGTCCACCCAGTCGGCCCGCACAGTCGTCGGTTCCACCGTGGTCGGCTGCTCTTCGTCGGAGCCCGGATCGGGATCCTCCTGCTCGGTTTCCTCACCCGCCTGTGTCTGCTGATCTGCCAGTCGCGGCTGCACCGCCCAGTAGTTGAGGTCGTTGCCAAGAAGATCGGTCTCTCGGATCGCGTACGGTGAGTTGATCGACTGGAGAGTTCCACGGTCGGTCATACGAACATCGCCGACAGCGCCCTCGGTCGGATTGGGCGACGAGTAGTACCACACAACCTGATTGTCCGAGTCGAGTGCCACGACATGCTGAACGGCAAGCGGATCGGTTTCATCCTCGCCGAACTCCGCTCGTTTCGCGGGACCGATCTCCACCAGCGTGTAGCCGTCGGCACGACCATCGGCATCGGTACGGACGTCCATCTCGGGGATGAACTCGGGGAGAACACCGGTCTTGAAGTCCAACTTCTCGGAGTCGGTCACATCGCCATTGTCGTTCACCGCTTCGACGTTCAGGCTGTAGTCCTGTTCTGCCCGCAGACCCACCACCGGGATCTCGTGTGTCTCCGAAGCCTCGGCCGTCGTCGGGGTCTCCACCTCGTGTGCACCCGAGGTCGCCGTGATCCTCACCCTGCTCGGTTCGTTGGTCTTGACCGTCACCAGCGTCGACAGCGTGTTGTTCTCGTTCGGGGTCGAGGTGGCAGATACGACCTCGACTCCGTCACCGGAGCCTTCAGTCGCGGTCTGATCGCCAGAGGTACACGATGAAACCAGCAGCGCGGCGACCATGAGCGCCGGGCCCAGAATGCGGACGGACATGCGAGTCGGCATGGACAGATCCTCGCATAGAGCCCTGGCGGGGAGGGGCACCCTCCCCGCCAGCCGGATCACGCCAGGGCGTGGTCGAGTACCTCCCCGACATGCGATGCGAGATGAACCTCGAGTCCGCTCATGACATCGTCAGGAACATCGTCCAGGTCCGCTTCGTTGTCGGCAGGCAGGACGACCTCGGTGATCCCCGCTCGGTGGGCGGCAAGCAACTTCTGCTTGACGCCTCCGATAGGTAGCACCCGTCCGATCAGGCTCACCTCACCGGTCATGGCCACTTCGGGTCGCATCGGACGACCGGTCAACAGTGAGGCCAGAGCAGTTGTCATGGTCACACCGGCAGAGGGACCGTCCTTCGGTATCGCCCCGGCAGGAAAGTGCACGTGGAACCGTCCCCGGTGTAACGCGTCGGTCGTATCCGCCGCCGCACCATCACGGAGTCTGTCCGAGATGACCTCCGGATTGGCACGGAGGTACGACAGCGCGATCTGCCCTGACTCCTTCATGACGTCACCGAGTTGTCCGGTCAGTTCCAGCGCACTGTCGATCGGCTGTTCAGCAACCGACCCACGGTCATCCACACGCGCTGTCTCCACCAGGAGCACGTCACCGCCGGCGCCCGTCACCGCTAGACCTGTGGCAACTCCCGGAACACCCTTCGGACGTTGCTCATCGATGCGATGCCGCGGACGACCCAACAGTTCGCGCAGTTCGACCGCGTCGATGAGAACCTCCGCATCCGGATCTGGCACCACCTCTTCAGCGCCTTGCGTCGGAACCTCATCGCCTGTTCGGACCTCCCCTGTGGCGACCCGCGTGGCGACCTTGCGCATCACCGCTCCGAGTTTGCGTTCGAGACCGCGCACACCCGCTTCGCGGGTGTAGCCCTCGATGATCGAACGCAATGCGTCATCGGTGAAGCGAACATCGGCTTCCGTCAGGCCGGCCGCGCTCAATTGGCGACCCACGAGATGATCCCGCGCGATCTCGACCTTCTCCTGCGTTGTGTAGCCATCGATCTCGATCACTTCCAGGCGGTCCAACAATGCCGCCGGAATCGTCTCGAGGACGTTTGCCGTGGCCACGAACACGACGTCGGAGAGGTCGACGTCGAGTTCCAGGTAGTGATCCCGGAAGGTCGAATTCTGGGCTGGATCGAGGACTTCGAGCAGGGCCGAGGACGGATCTCCGCGCCAATCGGAACCAACCTTGTCGATCTCGTCGAGAACCATCACGGGATTCATCGCCCCGGCCTCTTCGATCGCCTTGACGATCCGTCCCGCACGGGCTCCGACGTAGGTACGTCTGTGTCCACGGATCTCAGCCTCGTCGCGCACGCCGCCCAGCGAGACGCGCACGTACGGTCGCCCCAGCGCTTCAGCGACCGAGCGTCCCAAGGATGTCTTGCCCACTCCGGGCGGACCCACCAGCGCGAGGATCGCGCCCTCTGCAGGTGGATCGGTCCTGTCCGAAGGCGAGTCCGGAGAGGAAACGGCACCGGTGTCACGGTCGGAGCGCAGCTTGCGGACGGCCAGGAACTCGATCAGCCGCTGCTTCACCTCCTCGAGACCGGTGTGGTCGCCATCGAGTTGAGCGCGCGCTGCACCCAGGTCCAGGCGTTCATCCGAACGCACATCCCACGGCAAGGCCAGCACGGTGTCTATCCAGGTCCGGATCCAACCGTGTTCAGCCGCCTGTTCGGGCGTCCGTTCGAGCTTGTCGATCTCCGAGCGCAACTCGCTTTCGACGTGTTCGGGGAGGTCTCTCTGGTCGAGTTGGCTGCGGTACTCATCGATCACCGACGAGTCGTCATCGCCCAACTCCTTGCGGATGGCTGCCATCTGCTGGCGCAGGATCACCTCTCGTTGGCCGCGCTCGAGATTCTCCGATACGTCGTTGCGCACCTTCTCCTTGAGCTCGAGTGCCGCCAGGGTCTGTCGACCCCAGGTGAGCACCTTGTTGAGACGCTCGGTGAGATCCAGGGTCTCGAGCAGATCGACCTTCTGGTCGAAGTCGATGTCGGGGCTGTAGCCCATGATGTCGGCCAGCGCTGACGGGCCGTCCACACCACGCACGAAGTCGGCGATCTGTGGCGCCTTGCGGTGCTCGAGAATGTTCTCCAACACTGCCCGGTACTCATCAGCGAGGGCTCGCTGCTCGTCGGTGACATCACCTTCGTCGACCTCTTCGATCGAGACCCAGAGGGCATCGCCGCCACCCGGGACGACCTGGCCGACCCGAGCCCTCCGGAGCCCGCGAAGGAACACTGCACGCGCGCCACCGGGGAGGTCACCTGCCTGATCGATCGCGGCGACAGTGCCGACAATGGCTGATCGGTCACCCACCTTGGGAACGAGCAGCACTGAACTCCCGGCCTCCATGGCGGCATCCACCGCAGCCCGGGCCTCATCGCTCTCGAGGGTCAACGTAAGCACCATCTGAGGCAGGACAACACCGGTGTTCAATGTCAGGACGGGCAAACTGGTTGTCTTTGTTTCGTTCAAGGGATTCCTCTTTCTGCACACAGAGACGGCTAGTCAGAACGCCTCATGAATGGATCAACCAATTGGTGACATGACATATTCCAGATACCTGAGTCTCATGCACTCAAGTTTTCATATGTAAGCACGTGGCAGCCCTCAATGGATGGCGCCCCCTCCTCGGATTCCGACGAACCGCTCTCGGAACGGCCAACTTCGACTCCGGCGCAATACCCGGGATGGCACAATTGGTAGCCGTGAAAGGCAAAGACCACCCGGAATCGCCCCCGGACGTGAAAACACCCGATCTCGGCGCGTTCACCACCGCATCGAACAACTCGATGGTGGTGGTCACCGCCGGCACAGACACGGAACGCTCAGGATGCCTGGTGGGCTTCCACACGCAGTGCAGCATCCAACCTCCTCGCTACGCGGTCATGATCTCGAAGGTCAACCACACCTACCGGGTCGCCCTCGGGACAACCACGTTGGCGGTCAACCTCCTTCGATCGGACCAGCGGGCACTCGGCGAACTCTTCGGGGGGTTCACAGCCGATGACGCGGTCGACAAGTTCGAGCGCTGCGGCTGGACTGCCGACGCGACCGGTGTTCCCGTTCTCGACGACGCATTCGGCTTCATTGTCGGTGGAGTGACCCAGCGTGTCGATGTAGGAGACCACGTGCTACATGTGCTCAACCCGTTGAGCGTCTCCATCCGTGACGGAGCTGACGGGCCATTACGCTACCGCTCGGTGTCGGGCATCGAGCCCGGACACCCGGACTGACAATTGACCGGTCGCTCCGGCAGGGATTCGGGGGTCAGTTCGGCTCTACCACAGCGGCAAGCTCGCAATCCGCCGGGGTGGTGTTCACAGGATTGCAGCGACCCTGTGCGGCCATGGCCGCGAAGGCGACCAGATATCCGGTGGGCTCGTAGGTCTCGCCGACGGGAAAGTCCGTGGAAACCACCTGGGCTCCTGAACCCAGGGCCGTGTCGGCTCTGGTGTGATCTCCGGCCCAACCCTCCACCAGCTCTGCATCGGCGCGGGTACGCACGATGTAGCCCTGTGATACCAGATCCGCGATCCGCGTCCCGTCTCCCGGATCGTTCACCTTGAGGATCGCTCCATCGGGTTGGCCTTCGCCGGAGCTCGTGAACATAACCCGGCCCTCGAGACTCGGGTGGCCCGTGAGGTAGGTGTCACGAAGGTTCTCGTTGTCCATGAAGAACAGAACCTTGCCGCGCGACTGCGCCAGCGTCGGCCAGCCGGTCGTGGTGATCGCCGTGTGCAGGTCAACCGCACCGCCGCGCACATCGTCGGGGGTGAGGAGGCGCCCTCCCAGGGAATCCCGCAGGACCGAATCGACCGAATCCAACAGCGGACCATCGAAGGGCAGCACCGGTGCCCCCACCAACGGCTCGGGAAGCCCATCGCCCTTGAGTTCCAGATTGATGATCAACGGAAGGTGCCCGGGATGCGCATCAGACCATTCCCGGATCTCACCCAGGCAGTCGGTGAGTGCCACGCAGCGGGTACGCCAATCCACATCAGCTATGTGCAACACCTTGAACCCGGGTTCGTTCAGCCCCGCAGGAACCATCGGGTCCTCGGCGAACACCAGACGCGACAGCAGCGGATCCGCGAAGCGCCCACCGGTGGGATCGGCGTACGTATCGAGTTCGAAGGTGCGTACTCCCCTTGCGAGTTGCTGGGCGATCGAAGCGTGGGTGTAGTTGAGCGACGCCGGATTGCCGAGTCCCCCGCGATCTGCGGAAAACCAGACGCAGCATCGGCGAGGAGCCCCTGGATCGTCTGCACCGGGGCCACGTGGTAACTGTTGTGCGTTCCGATCAGTTGGATCTGATTGAGCCGGATGTCGTCATCGCCCACCGGGGTCGTCGGATAGCCGTCGGGGACGGTGGTGGTCGTCACCTCCGGTGCAGTTGGTGGCACACGCGGCGGAGCGGTGCAGGCCGACGCAACCACGGCAAGCGCAACAGCAGTGAATCCGAAGGTCCGCCAACGCAACATCTCATCCCCCAACCGTGCGCCGTTACCGAACGGCGCTCAACGTTCAATCCATCGTTGCAGGACAACGGAGTCTGGGCAACTGGCAATCAGATCCGCCCGGCAATTGAGGTGTCCCTGATCTGGCACAATCTGGACACAAGGGGGTGCGACATGGCGCACGAAGTTCGAGGAGTCGTGGTCCGCGAGGTCGATGGGCCGATATCCATAGAGACGATCATTGTTCCCGATCCCGGTCCGGGCGAGGTCGTTGTCGACATCGCCGCGTGCGGTGTATGCCACACCGATCTTCACTACGTGCAAGGCGGGATAAACGACGACTTCCCGTTCCTGTTGGGTCACGAAGCAGCCGGAACGGTCGCCGACGTGGGCGCCGGCGTCACCGAGGTGTCTCCGGGTGACTACGTGGTACTCAACTGGCGGGCCGTCTGTGGTCAGTGCCGAGCCTGCGCTAAGGGCGAACCCCAGTACTGCTTCGACACCCACAACGCTGCCCAACCGATGACGCTCGCTGACGGCACACCCCTTTCTGCCGCGCTGGGAATCGGGGCGTTCGCCGAGAAGACGCTCGTCGCCGCCGGTCAGTGCACCAGGGTGGATCCTGCGGCTCCGCCGGAGGTGGCCGGGCTGTTGGGCTGCGGCGTGATGGCCGGACTCGGCGCTGCTATCAACACGGGTGGTGTGGGCCGCGGCGATTCCGTCGCTGTCATCGGTTGTGGGGGCGTGGGAGCAGCAGCCGTGGCGGGTGCCGTGCTGGCCGGTGCGCGAATCGTGGTGGCGGTGGATGTGGATGACCGCAAGCTCGAGGGAGCCAAACGCTTTGGCGCCACCCACACCGTCAACTCCACCAACGATGACCCAGTCGAGGCGATCCGGTCGGTCACCGACGGGTTCGGTGCCGACGTCGTGATCGACGCGGTCGGGATCCCCGCAACCTACGAGCAGGCTTTCTACGCGAGAGACCTCGCCGGCACCGTGGTACTCGTTGGAGTGCCACGTCCTGGAGTCACTCTTGAACTCCCACTACTCGACGTGTTCGGCCGAGGTGGCTCCCTCAAGTCGTCCTGGTACGGAGACTGCCTGCCGAGCCGGGACTTTCCAATGCTCGTGGACCTGTTCCTCCAGGGTCGACTCGACCTCGAAGGTTTCGTGAGCGAGAGGATCGGTCTGGGCGACATCTCCGACGCGTTCGAACACATGGAAGCCGGGGACGTGCTGAGATCTGTGGTGATGTTGTGAGCACTACAATCGGCCATGTGGTCACCTCGGGGATCTTCAGCCTGGATGGTGAGGATTTCGATGTGGACAACAACATCTGGATCGTCGGAGATGACAGCGAGGTGATCGTGGTGGACGCAGCACATGACCACCGACCGATCCTCGACGGTATCGGTGGCCGCAGACTGAAAGCCATCGTGTGCACCCATGCCCACAACGACCACATCAATGCGGCGGCAGCTCTGGCTGAGGAAACCGGCGCACCCATCTACCTGCACCCCGATGATTCGATGCTCTGGGAGGCCGTGTACCCCGACCGTCGGGTGGATGTATCGCTCCGCGACGGCCAGCACCTGAGTGTCGGCGGTGATGAACTCACCGTCTTGCACACTCCCGGGCATTCCCCCGGAGGCGTGTGTCTGTACCTGCCGAGTCGAACAGACGCTGTTCTCGGGCGACACCCTGTTCAATGGCGGGCCCGGCGCGACGGGTCGGAGTTTCAGCGATCGATCGGAGCTCGAGGACAGCATCCGCGGAAAGCTCTTCGACTTGCCCGGCGACACCTCCGTACGAACCGGTCATGGAGACTCAACGACCCTTCGGGTCGAAGAGCAGCGTTCGGAGGAATGGTGAACTTCTACCGGGAACGGATACTGCCTCGACTCGTCGACAGGGCGTGCGGATCCAAGGGAATGGAGAACTACCGGCGCCGGGCGGTAGACGGGCTGTTCGGAACGGTCGTGGAGATCGGCTTCGGATCAGGACTCAACGTGGGCCATTACCCGCCCGAGGTGACCAGGGTCCTCGCTGTCGAACCGGCAACCCTCGGCTCCGAATTGGCCGCTCCGCGCATCGAGCGTTCGAACGTTCCCGTCGAACACATCGCCCTTCGGGGTGAATCGCTGCCATTGGATGACGAACTCGTGTGACGGCGCGTCTGTGCACCTTCACGCTCTGCACCATTCCCGATGTGGAAACGGCACTGAAGGAGTTGCACCGGGTGCTCAAGCCCGGTGGACGGTTCCACTACCTCGAACATGGCCTGGCACCGGACGCGTCGGTGGAACGCTGGCAACGGCGCATCGAACCGATGCAGAAGCGGCTCGCTGACGGCTGTCACCTGACTCGTGATCCAACGCAGTTGGTGCAAGATGCCGGTTTCGAGATCGATGAGCTCCGAGAGCCACTACGCGAGCGGACCGAAGCCTTGGGTCTACTTCACCGAGGGCGTCGCGATCGAAAACCCTCTGAGGACGCAGCGGCCTCGACCATCTGACAGGCCGGATCCGCAACGCGTCTCTGCGATCTCGGCGACACCGCCGATTCGAAGTGGCGATCCGGCACTTCCCGGCTAGGATCGCCTACCAACTTGGAGAGGTGCCGGAGTCTGGCTGATCGGGCCTCCCTGCTAAGGAGGTGAGGGGGCAACCCTTCCGTGGGTTCAAATCCCACCCTCTCCGCATTTTGAATCAGGCGTCGGTGATCGCCGGCGCCTGATTCCGCGTCCGGAGCGAGCCAGCCGACGACCACTCTGCGTGACAGCTCCATTACACACTATGTCGGTCATGCGTCACATAGATTGCATTTGGATTACGAACTGTCCCATACTCTCGTTCCATGAACACACGACGTATACTTTCGATAATTGCTGTGACCTTGGTCGCAGCCATGGGCCTGAGCGCATGCAACGGAATCCCGGACCACTTCGCCGGTTCGGTCTCCGACGCGGGTCTGGCCCGACTGCGGGCCTGTGAGTCGCACGGCAACTACGGGATTGTGAGTGCCAGCGGCAAGTACCGCGGTGCCTACCAGTTCTCCCAGAGCACGTGGAACTCTGTAGCCCGGAGCCACTACCCGTTCCTCCACGGAGTCGATCCCGCCAAGGCACGTCCCTGGGATCAGGACCGGATGGCCCGTGCCTTGTGGGCAACCGCTGGTCCGGGTCAATGGCCCGTTTGCAGCAAGCGGGTCTGACCCGACATCTGGAGCTTGGAAACAATGTCCCTGTGACTGAGGATGGGTCGCGTGTGCCTCTCCGGCCGACGCGGTCTATCCTCAGTCACTTCCCAGCGCTTGTAGCTCAATTGGATAGAGCATCTGACTACGGATCAGAAGGTTGGGGGTTCGAGTCCCTCCAAGCGCGCTGTGTTCCCAAGGGGTCCGCTCGATCACGCTCCGGTCAACTCCCACCGAAGTCACACGGAAGTCACAAGAATCGAAGGAATCAGCGACGGACTGCGCTGCATCGGCGTCCATGCGTGCCGTCACATGGCTGTAGATGCCCAACGTGGTGCTGATGTCGGCGTGGCCAAGGCGTTCCATCACGACTCGCGGGTGCACTCCCTTCTCGAGCGCCAGCGTCGCCCACATGCAGCAGACCATGCACACCGATGTGAGGCAGTCCGTGGCGCCGGCACTCACGCACGAACCGCTGAGACACCGAGGTCGGTTCCAGGTGCGACCCATGGATGTCTGCGAATATCCAGTCGCCCGCGCTCATCGCGCCCATGCCGAGCATCATGCGTTCCTCGGCGATGCGCCGGCGGTGCGATCGCAGCACCTCGAGCGTGTGTCGGTCTAGTTGGATCGTGCGGGCACCGCTGCGTGTCTTGGGAACGTCGATGAACACTTCACCCGATGCGGTGGTGATGGCGCGCACGATGGTCAACCGCCCGGCGTCGAGATCCACGTCGCCCCACTGCAACCCAATTGCCTCACTGCGGCGCATGCAGTACGCGATCATGCGCCACAACGCCAGGAACCGGTCCTCGTCACCGGCGACAAGGCGCAGGAACCGGGCTAGGTCATCACGTGTCCACGCCTTCGGCGTCTCGCGAAGGGTTCGCCTGCCCGCTGCCGGTGGCTTCGCCTTGTCCGCTGGGTTTCGCTGGATCAGATCGAGGTCCACTGCATCACTGAGCGCCCGCCGCAGGATGACGTGGATGTACCGTCGACCTCGGCGACAGACCTCGGTCGGGTGTGCGCCGGTTGGATCCCCGGCTCGCCGAGCCGGCGGTACATGGTGTTGAGCATTTCCGCCGATACCTGTCTGAGTTGAACCTCGCCGCGGGATCACGTGCGTTCGCATCATCGCCGCGTATGACAGTGCTGTGGTCTCTCGCACATCTTGCGGCACTGTGTCGGTGACCCACCGCTCGAGGTAGACGCCGAGTGCCTCACGTGACGGATAAGCGGTCGGTTACCATTCTGGAGTCGGCAACTATCTGGTGCATAGCTGCCTGTGCCTCGCGCTTGGTGGCGAACCCTTTGCGACGTGCCTGCCGGCGTTCCCGCCATGCGCCGGTGCGGTCATACCCCGGCCCGCGGTCCATGACGAACCACCATGTTCCGTCTGCCGCCTTACTGGGCGCGGCGACGCTCGAGCGGCTCATCGTGGCCGCTCGGCGAGAGTGTTGCTATCGAACTGCCTCACAACCCCATGCGGGTCCGCCGGGATGGCGCGACGCGGTTCTACGGTTTCCATATGGGTCCTTCCTAGTCAGGTACTGGTCACGGTCCCGGGGTGTTTCCGCACCGCCGGGGCCA